>CAYMPR010000010.1:0-39940 GCA_964392385.1 uncultured Christensenellaceae bacterium
CAAATTATTTTTTTAGAGCCACATGCAATATGTGGCTCTTTTATTATAGAGATTGGTTTATAAGATATAAATACTTAATTTTTATATAAACTGAGTGCTTTATTCAGAAATAGCTTGAATTCCTCTACTACCTCTGATGGTGAAGTGATTTTTATTTTATCCCCATAAGTAAATACCCAACTGAATAAAGTTGGACTGACACTTACTTCGATGTGCGCAGTAAATTGTAATGGTGAATAATCAAAAATTTTTATTTCTTCACCGAATTGATCTTTTAATTGTCCAATCATCTCTGGAGCTTTTGTGCAAAGTAGTTGTATATCTTTTTTCTCTCCTCCGAACATATCAACGCTCTCTATTGTGTGTTTGTTTATATCAAAACTAGATAATAATGGAGACATTACTCTATCATGCGTGTCGATTTCGACAGAATCCATCTTATCCACCCTATAATTGCGGATTTTTTGCTTATCGTCTTCCAGATAAGCGTACATATAATATTTGCTATCGTTAATTACAAGTGCTACTGGATTTACAATATATCTTTCGCCATCTTTTCTATACAATCTTTTCCCGGAAAGATCCAAATCAAAATACTGAAATGATATCTGCTTATTTTCCAAAATTGCTGTATCAATTCTGTCGACAGAGTAATAAACATTCTCATTTGTAGTTTTGGGGCAACTTTTCCTTCGATACGAACTTACTAACTGGTTTATCTTAGGGTTTCCTACTAAATCCTCCATCTTCGAAATAAGCTTCTCGGTCTTGCTCTTTGTGATAAATTTAGCAGAATCAATAGCGTCGATTAGTATTCTAATTTCCGCTGCCTCAAATCGTCTATCTACAATTTTATATTGATTAGAGTTTTTTCTTTCTGTAAGTATTTCATATCCATTATCATTTAAAACCTCTATATCGTTATAAAGTGTCTTCCTATCGCAACTAATTCCCATATCAGAAAGCTTTTTCAACAGCTCCTTGGTGCTCATTGGATGATCTTCATCAGAATGCAACTTTAAGATTTCTAATATCTTTATAAGTTTCACTTTTTGAGAAAACATTACATGCCCTCCTTTCTAATCATAAATACTTTAACATAAGCAAAAATGAGTGTAAATAGAAGATCATTCCTTTTCTGAATATCTTGGCTTTTATTATTTTAATGTGATAAGATTACACAAGGATTATCCCATAAAAGTTAATATTATATAAATACGTAAATAAATTATAATGAGGGAGTAAATATATGGAAGAATTGTATCAAAAATTCATTGAATATTTGCAATTTGAGAACAAAGAAATGGCAGTATCCTTGATACTTGATTATCTTGAAAAAGCAGAATCATCTGATGAGATTGTGCAAATCTATACTAATGTTTTAGCTAGAGCATTAAATGAAATAGGATGTAATCTAAAAGATAAAAATATCTGTATTTGGAAAGAACACATTAGGAGCTCAATCGTTAGAACTATTTTAGAATCTTCATATTCTCAAATCATTAGAATAAAAAATAAAGAGAATTCATCAAACGGTAAATCAGTAGCGGTTATTTGCCCCGATGGAGAATATCATGAAATAGGCGCAAGAATGGTAGCTGATTTCTTTACTCTTGCAGGATATAAAACTACTTATGTTGGCGCAAGCACGCCAAAAGAAGAGTTTATAAACGCACTAGATTATGAAAAAATTGATATATATGCATTAAGTATAACTAATTATTTTAATTTGGTTGCTGCTAAAAAAATTATTAACGCAATCAAAGAAAAAGTTGGAAATTCAGTTCTTATAGCGGTTGGTGGACAAGCTTTTTACAACAATCCTTCTTCCTCGCAGAGCATTGGAGCAGATATTCTACTTCATACCTTTCAAGACATAAAATCACTGAGTAATTCTGTAATAATAAAGGAGGAAAAATAAATGTTTCTTCCTTTTAAAATTGCTCTCAGGTTTTTAAAATCAGCTAAAGGCCAAACTATACTAATTACTATTGGAATTGCTATAGGTGTTTCAGTACAGTTATTTATTGGTCTTTTAATACAAGGATTACAAGCAAGCTTAGTAGATAAAACTGTTGGAAGCACGTCTCATATTACGATTTCTTCTACAGCTGCTGATAAAAATATAATCGACTATGATGGGATTATTCAAACTGTCTCTTCTCTCGATGGAATTAAAGTAGTGTCAGCATCCCTAGATAAACCTGCTTTTATTGTTGTTGAGGGCGTAGGAGATCAAAACGACTCTTTTGAAAACATTCTTGTTCGTGGTCTAACTCTTGATAAAGCAGATTACATATATAAATTTACAGATTCGTTTTTGGATAAATCTACCATGAGAATGCCATCTTCACCTAAAGAAGTAATCGTAGGAAAGGATTTTTGTGATAATTTTGGTTATACAATTGGGAGTCAATTTAATATATCGTATTTTATAACCGTAGGATCGGATAAGCCACCATTGAAAGAACTTGTAACAATTACTGGAATATTCGATTTAAAAGTAGCCTCACTAAATAAAACTTGGGTTGTAACTGATATTGCTACTGTTCAGGAAATATTCGAAACAGATGTAGTAGCTTCTTCAATTGAAATACAGCTTTTAGATGTTTTTGCCTCTGATACTATTTTGCAAGAAGTAACTGCCAACTTGCCCCAATCTTCTACTCTTTCTGTAGTTGACTGGAAGGCACAAAATGAAAGTTTATTATCAGGATTAAATGGGCAAACTATTTCAAGCCTAATGATTCAAGTATTCGTAGTTATTTCTGTTGTATTAAGTATTGCAAGCGTATTAATTATTTCTGTCATTCAAAGGCAAAAACAAATAGGTATTTTAAAAGCTATGGGTATAAAAGATAGTTATTCTAGCATTATTTTTCTTACTCAAGGTTTTATACTTGGCTTGATGGGCGCTATAGTAGGCTTACTACTGGGAATAGGATTAATAGTAGCATTTACTTCTTTTGCCCTTAACCCAGATGGCACCCCACTAATTCCAATGAAATTAGACCCTGGTTTTATTGCTCTTTCAGGCGCAATTGCAATTGTTGCCTCGACACTAGCATCGCTACTTCCTGCAGCAAAATCAAAAAAGCTTGATCCTATAGAGGTGATTAGAAATGGATAATAACAATATACTAGAACTTAAAAACATTAATAAAATTTATGTCAATGGCGAATTTAAAACACAAGTTTTATATGATATAAATCTAAGTATCGCGAAGGGAAGTTTCAATTCGATTATTGGCGAGTCAGGAAGTGGTAAAAGTACCTTATTAAATATTATTGGTACTCTTGATAAACCTACATCAGGCGAAGTACATATTAATGGAATTCGGACAGATTCTATGAAGCGAGCTCAACTTGCCGACTTAAGAAATCAAACTCTTGGTTTTATTTTCCAATTTCATTATCTATTGCCTGAGTTCACCGCCTTAGAAAATATATTAATACCCCATCTAATGAATAATCCCAAACCCTCAAAAGAGATTTTAGAAAGAGCTGATGAACTTATTGATTTAGTTGGACTAACAAAGGTAAAAAACAATCTCGCAACAAAAATGTCAGGCGGACAACAGCAAAGAACAGCTATTGCAAGAGCCCTAATCAATAATCCTAAAATCATTCTTGCAGATGAACCAACTGGCAATTTAGATTCAGATACTACCGAAAAAATTTACTCTTTGCTAAGAAAAGTAAATGAATCATTTGGCACAACTTTTATTATTATTACTCACGATAGGCGAATAGCAGAAAAAGCAGATAGAAATATCGAAATCAAAGATGGTAGAATTAATATTGATATTTATAGATAACTGATATTACTTCCTATTAAAGCTTTTAGGCACTAAAACACACGCTTTAGTGCCTTTTTTATGCAGTTTATAATCTTTAGCGAACATATAAGACTAGCATATCATCTACTTTTAACCAATTGGAATATAAAAATAATATCATATAGATTTCTTTTACGTGAGCATGTATAATTATAAAAAATGACTGAGTCAAAATTGAATCAATCATCTTTTGGAGCTAATGACTGGAATCGAACCAGCGACCTGTTCATTACGAGTGAACCGCACTACCAACTGTGCTACATTAGCATAATATGGCCAAAATGTTGGCCATATATTTTTTATCTACAATGTTCTTCGACTGCTACTGCTACAGAAACAGTGGCTCCAACCATTGGGTTATTACCCATACCTATTAGCCCCATCATTTCAACGTGAGCAGGCACAGAGCTTGAACCAGCAAATTGTGCATCTCCATGCATCCTTCCCATAGTATCAGTTAACCCATATGATGCAGGACCAGCGGCCATATTATCGGGATGCAAAGTTCTACCTGTACCACCACCACTTGCAACTGAAAAATAGGTCTTTCCGTTTTCTATTGCCCACTTTTTATATGTTCCACTTACAGGATGTTGAAACCTAGTTGGGTTTGTGCTATTACCTGTAATACCTACATCAGCACCTTCTTTAATCATTATTGCAACACCCTCATTCACATCGTCCGCTCCATAGCATTTAACTTTTGCTTTTTCGCCCACGCTAAATGGTGTCTCTTTTACTACTGTCAAGACATCTGCACATTGGTCATATTGTGTTTGGACATAAGTAAATCCATTTACTCTACTAATAATATATGCAGCATCTTTTCCGAGTCCGTTTAATATTACTCTTAGTGGATTTTTCCTAACTTTATTTGCTGATTTAGCAATTCCAATAGCGCCTTCAGCTGCTGCAAAACTTTCATGGCCTGCCACAAAAGCAAAACACTTAGTGTCCTCCCTTAATAGCATAGCTGCTAAATTGCCATGTCCCAAGCCTACTTTTCTAACATCAGCAACTGAACCTGGTATACAAAAAGATTGTAGGCCTTGTCCTATTGCTTCTGCTGCATCTGCGGCTTTAACTGCTCCTTTCTTAATAGCATACGCGCAACCAACCGTATAAGCCCATACTGCGTTATCAAAAGCTATTGGTTGAATACCTTTAACTATTTTTTCTACATCAATACCCTTCTGATCACAAATATTTTTTGCTTCTTCTATCGATGAAATCCCTGCATTTTTCAGGAACTTGTTAATTTTATCAATTCTTCTTTCATATCCTTCAAAACTTATACTCATTTCATACCTCCTATTGAATCCTTGGGTTAATAACTTTAACAGCTTCGTCAAACCTACCATACTTTCCAGTGCAACTCTTTAAAGCCACCTCAGGTGCAATTCCCTTTACTGTGATTTGCTCCATCATTGGACCAAGTTTGACAAATTCATACCCGATAACCTCATCATTAGCGTCCAAAGCAAGTTTAGTAACATATCCCTCCGCCATTTCCAAATATCTTACTCCTTTTTTGGCAGTTGAATACATCGTTGCAACTTGACTTCTTAAACCTTTTCCAAGGTCCTCAAGACCTGCACCTATATGTAAACCACCTTCTGAAAAGGCTGATTGGCTTCTGCCATAGACTATTTGAAGAAACAACTCTCTCATTGCAGTATTAATTGCATCGCAAACTAAATCAGTGTTAAGAGCCTCAAGAATAGTTTTTCCAGTTAAGATTTCGGCTGCCATAGCTGCAGAGTGTGTCATACCAGTACACCCTATCGTTTCAACTAGGGCTTCTTCAATAATGCCCTCTTTTATATTTAGCGTAAGCTTACAAGCACCTTGTTGTGGCGCACACCAACCTACACCATGCGTTAATCCACTAATATCCTTTATTTCTTTTGCCTTTACCCATTTCCCTTCCTCTGGAATTGGGGATGGCCCATGGTTGCAGCCCTTAGCTACACAAACCATTTTTTCCACTTCTCTTGTGTACTCCATTGTCGTCCTCCTAAAAAATAAATTATGTGCATTTGCACATAGTAAAGTTTACATTATTGTATGAAATTTTTCAATTAAATAGGGGGCAAAAAACAAGGGGCATATTTTTCAATATGCCCCTATCTAAGATGACGCCAAATCAAGCAATACACAAACCCGCGTTTAAAGCAGGTGGGCTAACTATCTATTATACTCTGTCTTCCTCTGACAACGAGTACCCTCGGGAGGCTTGACATAACTACAACAGAAGGACTTCGTATGCCCTGAGTATTAGTTGGGGTTTTAATTCAACTTAACCCGACGAATCCTAGACCATCTATATTATATCACGAGTTTATGAAAAGACAATATATCATAAAATTGATAAACATAAGTAAATCAATTGATTGTGATTGTTTACATTTAATATGATTTGTGAAACGGTAGTAATTTGTAATTCCCAAGATATTGTGGGATTCAATCTATTGTGAACATATACAAATACAATCGATTAATTAAGAATCAGGCGTTTTTTAAAAAACCACAATTCCTAATTAAAATAAAGAAGTTGCTATTTTCTGTTCCAAACATATTCGCAGTTATTCCCTCGCGTCCAACTGAATTGACATCACATAGTGTCCAGATATTACCACTTATAATATCAGTAGATGGAAAGAAGGAATAATCAGGTGATGGAGAAACCAAATTAATTTTTATTGTACAAGCATAAAGATCTTCGTTAAGAATACATTTATAAAAACCATCTTCTTCAGTAGTTACTACAAAAACTTGTTCAATAGTTGAATATTCCTCTTCTGGAGTTGCAACTATGCTAAAGGTATAGCCTGAAAATCCAGCTCCTGGTCTTAAATCCACATAAGTAGTTAAATCAGAAGATTCATAGATGTATCCGCAAACAAAAAAACCATTTTCCATATCAAGATTAGACATTTGCCTTGCTTCAGCTTGATATTTTACTAGGACATGGTCAGTTGAACCAGAGGAACTATATACCTTCATAGAATACTCTACTCCCCTTACTGCTCGCATATATATTGTTGGAGTCCAAGCACTTATCCCATATTTCATAGAATAGCCATTTGTTGTGCTTTCAGTGTAGCTATTATGTGTAACAGATGGGTGACCCCAAGTATCGTATACTGGCTTAAAACCAGCTCTTAATGTAGTTATGCTGGAACTATCACTTCCTCCTGCTGTATATAAATACCAGTCGAGAACAGCCCTATTATAATTTTTATAACTATCGGGATATTTTGTGCTATATGTCTCAGAAAAGTTCAAATATGCTACATTACTTTTTATAGAGTCATATAAATTGGTGTCAACCCCACTTTCCCAAATAGGTGTTGATACATTATTAACAATAATTTCGGCAAGACATCCATCATATATGTTTTCATAGCTATTATAGAATGTAGGATCTCCTTCAATTAATTCAAAAACAACACCTTTTCTTGCAAGCTCAACGATTCTTTTCTCGTTGTAAATTAAAGCTGAGTTAAGGATTTGTGCCTTTCTAAATGAGATTTTGGTAGAAATATCCTCATCATTTGAAAGCCAGGGATTAGTTAAAGTAATTCGTTTTGGAGCATAAGTAGCTGGAATTAGATTTTGCTCAAATGCCGCATACAAATAATCGGCGCATGATAAAGCAAGATTAGCACCCACAGAATTACCAATAAATCTTACCTCAAGGATACTATTCCCATCACTTCCAGTTAACGATTCTGCATCAATTACCGATTTCCAAGCCGAGATAAAAGCTTCTGTTAAATTAAAACTGGCTTGCTGAATATCATCCTCGCCTATCTTGTAGGTGCATTTTGTTGCATCATAGATTTTTGAATTAATATTATAATCGGTGTCATCTGCAAAATTTTCATAATGGAAAACACCTACATTATATTGAAGAACGAGTTTATTCCAGTAAAAACTTAAATTTCTGTTAAACGTTGTCGCTATAGAAGTGCTTATAACTTGTGTATTTGCTGGGCCGTAAATCTCTTCAGGAAGAGTTAAGGACTCTTCTCTATCATATTCTGAATACCCATTGAATAGTATCATAACAGGTTTATTTTTAACAAAAGAGGTAGTTTGACCATTTTGATCAAACCACTCAATACCCAATGAATAATCGGGAAGATTGCTAGGCTTTACAATTTGCTCTAGGTTAACAGTTACATCATAATCGACTGGTTCTTCTTTTTCTTTACAACCAACCAAATAAAATGATACGCCTAAAGTTAGAGTAGCAATTAATATTATTAATATTAGTTTACGCATAAAAAACATATGAATAGATTATACATTTGAGAGTAAGATAAAGTCAATTTATGAATGTGTATATAATCTTAAAATTAAAAGAATAAAATGTATTGTTATTTTCTACAAAAAATATTATCACTGCAAATATAGTATAAATGCTGTTGCTTTTCCATAATAACAAAAATAATAATCCTTTAGAAAATTAAGATAGGTCACCTTTTCAATGCATCCATTCTGCCGCAGACTACCTAGAAGGTTAATGTTTTCCGCCTTTGCAACTGTTTCTGCAGCAACCCAATACCTCAAAAAATCATCATTACTACATAATGCTATGGGAATAAATCTATTAGATATTGCCTCATAGGGTGTATAGCGTATTTTTTCTATATCAACTCCTATTAAACCATTAGAAATAGCGCAAACTATAAATTCACCACTATGTGAAATACTAATGGATCCACAAAAGCCTTTTATATACGGCTTGCCATTTTCACTTTTCTCAATAATATAATCAAAACTATTACGGTTGTTGGGGTAAAAAAGCTCAATGTATTTTTTGTAAGAACTTTGTATCATACAATTGGAGCTAATGATATTATTCTTTATGCAAATTAATATTTTATTCTCTTCCATATAATAATATTAGTCTTCGATAATAATCAACATCGATATCATCATAGGCAGACCATGTACAACGATATATCCAATTGCCTTCTGCGACTCCAGGCACATTAATACGAGTATCATCGCCGTAAGCGCATAAATCTTGCATTGGGAGTATTACGGTATCGGCTACAGATGAAATCAAGGATCTAGCAATTGCTTTCGTGCTATTTCCTTGCCGACCCCCACTTCCCCAATCGGATTGTGTGAAGTTAAAGTACTCTAGCACTTCATTTCTTACATCTGTAGGCAGGTTATATAGCCAACCTAAAGTAGGTGAATTGTCATGGGTTGCGGTATAGGCCACTGCCTTTGATTCGAAATTATGTGGAAGATGGAGATTATCGGAATGCCCATCAAAACCAAATTGTATAACTCTCATCCCAGGAAAACCGACCTTTTTTCGGTACTCTATTATTTCTTCATCAATAATTCCTAAATCTTCAGCAATAATCTTGTTTAAATAGTCCTTAATTTTGGGTGTTTTCCATATTTTTAATCCAGGGCCCTTTTCCCATTTCCCCTCGGTAGCATATGTTGCACCTGCAGGTATTGACCAGTACTCATAAAGCCCTCTAAAATGGTCTATTCTTAAAAGATCATAAAGATTTAAATTGTGGATAAGTCTTTCAATGAACCAATTATAGTGGTCTAACTCCATTTGTCTGTAGTCATATAGCGGATTACCCCAAAACTGACCGTTTTTTGAAAAATAATCGGGAGGAACTCCGGATAAACTAGTGGGTTTCAAAAAATCATCAAGTAAGAATTGATCTTTATTTACCCAAACATCTACAGAAGAATATGCCACATAAATGGGAATATCGCCCAATATTTCTATGCCGATATTGTTTGCATAAGTTTTCAATGCTTCCCATTGTGAATAGAAAATATATTGCTCAAAGAAATAGTATTCCATTTCCTTTTTCTTTGATTGTAAAACATTATCAATAGCTTCTTTTTTACGATATTTTATAGGTTGTTCCCATTCGTACCACTCTTTATTTGTTTCTCTTTTTAAAGCCATAAAGAGCGCGTAGTCTATAAGCCAGGATTCATTTTTTTTAAGGAAAAATTCAATCTTATCTTTTAATCCATCACCTATTCTAGAAAACGCTAATCTCAAAGCAGTTTCTTTTTTTGTTTTTACTAAATCGTAATCTACCCTAAAAGGAGAGTCAATTTTTGCTGAAGAAATGTCGTTATCTGAAAGATAGTCCTTAAGACCATATAAATCTATAAGAAGAGGATTTCCCGCATAGGAGGATATTCCACTATATGGGGAATTACCAGCACCTATGCTAGTAATTGGCAAAACTTGCCAAATCTTAAAACCAATCTGTCTAATAAAGTCGAGAAAGAAGCGTGAGTTCTGGCCGAAATCACCGATTCCGAATTCCCCCATTTGTGCACTAATGGGTAATAATACGCCTGCTTTTCTCATTATACTCTCCAGTTAATATTGATTAACAAATATTAACATTTGTAACGATGAATATCAATAATACCTTTTTAATTACAACTTCAATGCAATCTTTCACTGCTACAAAATAGTTTGAAAATCCTAATTAATTATTTAATGGTGAGTAAAAAGTAGACTTCCAAAAAACTCTACTGTTGTGCCTTATCGTGCCCTAGGTGAAATGCAATCAAAATTTGATCAATAAGCTGAGGTTTCAAAGAAAATTTATCTTTAATTGTATATTCAATCATTTCAATACTAAATAACTTTCTTAATGCTATATAGGCACCTAAAACGACCATGTTTGCATTTTTTAAGCTACCTGTACTTTCAGCGATTTCATTTGCATCAATATAAACCACTTTTACGTCTTCCCTAGAAACTTTGAGCTTAATTAGTGATTTATTGATAATCACTAAACCACCTGGTTTAACTGAGCATAAAAATTTATCCAAACTTGGTCTATTCATAGCAATCAAACAATCTGGATGTGCAACTATAGGGCTTGCGACAATTTTGTCACTTATTACTATACTACAATTGCTAGTACCGCCACGCATTTCTGGGCCATAACTTGGCAACCAAGTAACTTCCTTTCCGTCGTTAATTGCTGCATAAGCTAATAGTTGTCCCAAGCTTAATACACCTTGTCCCCCAAATCCAGCTATTATTATCTTCTCTTCCATTAATAATTCCTCCTAGCAATCTTTGAAGACACCCAAAGGGAATACTTGGGTCATATTGTTTTTTACAAAATCAAGCGCTTTAACAGGCGTCATATGCCAATTGGTAGGACAGGAAGAAAGCACTTCGACTAGAGAAAAACCTTTTTTATTTATTTGATTTTCAAAGGCTTTTTTAATGGCTTTCTTTGCTTTTCTAACATTCGAAGGGTCACTAACTGCAACTCTTGTAATATAAGAAGGTCCATCGAGTGTTGCTAGCATTTCACTTAATCTAATTGGATTTCCGTTTAAAATGTTGTCTCTTCCAGTGGGAGAAGTTGTTGTAACCTGTCCAATTAATGTGGTGGGTGCCATCTGCCCACCAGTCATACCATAAATGGCATTGTTGATAAAAACAACGGTAATATTCTCACCTCTTGCAGCTGCATGGATGATTTCAGCTATCCCGATGCTTGCTATGTCACCATCACCTTGATAGGCAAATACAATTTTATCAGGATTACATCTTTTAATTCCTGTTGCACAAGCTGGCGCTCTTCCATGAGCTACTTGTTGCATATCGCAATTAAAAAATTTATAGGCAAAGACTGAACAACCTACCGGAGCAATTCCTATTACATTACCCTTGGCGCCTAATTCTTCAAGTGATTCTGCAATTAGCTTATGGACAATACCATGAGTGCATCCTGGGCAATAACTAAGCGGAATGTTTGTCAACATTGTTGATTTTTTGTAAATCGTATTCATATTTATCTAACCTCAGATTTCTTCACAAAATTGACTATATCTTCTGGACTCATTACATTGCCACCCACCTTACCCATAAAGAGCACCTCTTTTTTCCCGTTTACGGCAAGCCTAAGATCTTCAACCATCTGTCCCATTGATAACTCAACTGCTACGAATTTTCTTGTATTTTTCTTTGCGGCGAGATCCGACAAGGCTTTCTCCGGATAGGGATATAGAGTTATAGGCCTAAATAAACCAGCTTTTATTCCTTCATTCCTTAGAATTTCAACCGCACTCTTACAAATTCGAGCAACAGTGCCATAAGCTACTAGAACAATTTCAGCATCCTCAACAAAATACTCTTCATATCTAATTTCATTGGTTTTTAATAATTCATATTTTTTGGAAAGTTTGTGATTTAATTGCTCTAACGAATCAGGTTCAATGTACAAAGAATTAACTATTCTGCGGTTTTCCCCAAAACCAGTTCCATCAGTAGCCCAAGGTTTTTTGGGAAGTTTTGCAATATCAATCATACTAGGAAGTTCAACTGGCTCCATTATTTGCCCAAGCATACCATCTCCTAGTAACATTACTGGCAATCGGTATTTGTCTGCTTTATCAAAAGCTAAAAACATTATGTCAACGGCTTCCTGTACAGTGCTTGGTCCATAGACTAACATATGGTAATCTCCATGTCCACCACCCTTAACAGCTTGAAAATAGTCAGATTGTGCTGGCAAAATACCACCCAACCCAGGACCACCTCTAACCATATTGACTATCACGCAAGGAATCTCAGCTCCACAAATATAGCTTATCCCTTCCTGTTTTAAACTAATTCCTGGGCTTGAACTAGATGTCATTGCTCTAGCACCACTCCCAGCAGCACCATAAACCATATTGATGGCAGCAATTTCACTTTCTGCCTGAACAAAAACTCCACCTAATTGGGGTAATCTAGAACTGAGATATTCAGGAATCTCATTTTGTGGAGTGATTGGATACCCAAAAAAAGCTCTACAACCACCTCTAAGCGCAGCCTCAGCTATTGCCTCATTTCCTTTCATTAGTTGTTTCATAAATTCTCCTAATTCTCAATGGTAATAGCAGAGTCAGGGCACATAATTGCACATGAACAACAACCAATACATTTATTTTCTGTTACTTCAGCAATAAAATATCCCGCCAAATTTGTCTTAGATTCAGATAAGGATAGTATATGCACGGGGCAAACACTTACGCAAATAGCACAACCTTTACATACTTCTTCATCAATTATTACTTTAGACACTTTCTATCTCCTAAAACATAGTTATATTATTATAGCATTTATAATATTAATATCAAGCATTACACAACACGAATAATGCTAATAATAAACATTTACTAATTGTTTTCTGTATCCACAGATACCTAATATTAGGTAAATATCTTTTTGATTTTCAAAAAAACACAGGCCTTTTTATGACCTGTGTAGATTTAATTCTTGACTAATTCTTATCTACGATATTTGTTTAGAATATCGTTTGCATCCAAAATCTTCTTTGCATCTGCGATATATTGATTTTCTGGTTTCTTAGCAGTCTGTACAACTGGTTTAGGTGTCTTTTTGGGTGCAGCGCTCGTTGAAGTTGTAGATTTTCTTGTTGGAGGAGCTGCATATCCTTCTCTAAGGGCAGATACTGGTACAGCAATGAATCCAGTGTAAGCATATGTATATTTGCCTTCATTAATATTTATGTCGTATGTATCAACACCTTTTGAACTAAACATATTTACTATAGGCAGTATATCCCCTTCACCTACGATAAGACCTACTGCATCAATTTTGCCAACAGCTGCTACATCAGCAGAATCAATAACCTGCCTGCTATCAAGCTTATTACGACGTCTACTAGCACTAGGTAGAGAAGTTTCAAAGCCATTAGCGGCAATATACTCATTATAATCTCTATTTCTTTTTGCCACATAGCCATAAAATTTACATGAAACTACATCAAACTTAGTTTCAAGATTTTTGACAATTTGTTGAAAACCTGCGCAAGAAACTTTTAGCGCAGCAATATCAGCAAGAACGATCATTTTGGGTTTGTTCATATTAGTCCTCCATATTACAATTGAATTTTAATTTAGTTTTATTTCTTTGGTAATAGAATAAGTATTGTTGTGCATAACCACTAAGCGGGCCAAAATATTTCGAGAGATTATCGGCTTTTATTATTGCAGATAACTTATTTTCTCCAAACATTTCATCGTATATTTTCTCGATCCACGTGTCAGTAGGGAAAACCTCGGTTTTATGATAGGCAAACAACAAAACGCAATCCGCTACTTTTCTTCCAACCCCGGATAGGTTCATTATGTGCTCCCTAGCCTCTATGATTGTCTTTCCCTCAATATCCAAGCTAAAACCATTGGCTAATGCATCAATTACATTCACAAGGTATTTAGCACGATATCCTGCGCCTATTTCTCTAAAGAAGCCTACATCTTTTGTCTTTAATGCTTCAAGCGTAGGAAATGCATAATTGTCTTCGTTTTTTTGTCCTGTAGATACGCATAATCTTTCGATTATTTTTTGGATTCTGGGAATATTATTATTTGTGGAAATAATAAACGATAAAAGCATCTCAAAAGGGTCTTGATTTAATATTCTAATTCCACGCCCATATTTTATTGCTTTTTCCAGGACAGGGTATATCGACAACTCTTTTTTAATCTGCGCATAGTCCCTATTTAAATCAAAAAAATGCACAAACTCCATAGGATTGTTTGTGCTAATTATATCATGGTCTTTTTCACAAATCAAGCGACATTCGATGTTTTTTGCTAGTATTTTGTATCCCGTTTGCCCACTTTGGTATCTAAAAATCTGGCCACACTCTAAAATATGCTTGGGATTGAAGTTTTCTCTATCGAAAAGCTCAATCCCTTTTTTTGTTATTTTATAATCCATCTATGTGCCTAAATCAGAAACTAATTTTCAGCTTCAGCATAAACACTAACTTGCTTCTTTGTTTTGTCTTTTATTTCAAAGCGTACTACGCCATCGACTAAGGCAAATAAGGTATCATCACTTCCGCGTCCGACATTGTTACCGGGATGAATCTTTGTTCCTCTTTGACGGACAAGAATATTGCCAGCCAAAACAAACTGTCCATCCGCCCTTTTTGTTCCCAAGCGTTGCGCATTACTTTCCCTATTGTTCTTTGAACTACCGCCACCCTTATGATGGGCAAACAATTGAATGTTAATAAACATTTTATAATTCCTCCATTTTAACATTTTTAGGGTATTGATTTGCTATATCCTTAATAGATTCAACCATCGTTTTCACTAATAATGTGGTATCACTATTTTCATCTACAATAAATCTTAAATACCCATCTGAACTTTGAACCTGAGCATCCAATTTAAGAACTTTTTCTAGCCCTATCACAGTGCTTTGAACTATTGAGGATACCGATGCACATACAATGTCTCTTCCTGCCTTTGCATATCCTGAATGTCCAGTTACTATTGTTTCAAATTTATGCTCTTTTTTAATAACCTTAACGATTATCATTTACTTAACTATTTCAGTAATTTTAATTTCAGTATATGGCTGACGATGGCCTTTTCTTCTGCGTACATTTTTCTTGGCTTTGTAAGTAAAAATATCAATTTTTCTTGCTTTGCCTTGAAAAGTTACTTCAGCATTTACATAGGCATTAGACAAACTTTGTCCAACTTGAATATTACCTTCTTCGCTAATAAGTAATACTGGTAATTTCAAAGTATCGCCAATATTATTGGTAAGAAGTTCAACTTTTATAATGTCACCCTTCTCAACCTTATACTGCTTTCCACCTGTTTCAATAATTGCATACATTTCGGTTATACCTCCCTTAAGGAACTCGCCATCAAGGCGGTGCTATCAGCACACTTAAATAGCCTTTTTTGCGCGGCTTATATAGATTAACATAAGGCAACTATTTTGGCAACAAAAAGAATAATACATTGAGAAAAGTTGCATTTTTTATTACTAGGCTATAAGCAATTGTTTTAAGGATGGCTTTTACCATTCAATCCCAAGATAATTATATTAACTAGTGGTTCCTAGATATAACAAATCATTAGTTCCCTAAATTATACTTTATGACTTGCACCATAATTATTACAAAGCTCATTTAAATATGCATCTGCCTCAATAATTTTACCACTTGCAACTACAAACAATTCTTTTTTTTCGATATCCGAGAGGGATAAGCTCAAACCATATATGCTATTTAAGGAAGACATGAACCTATCTACTCTGTAGTTAATATTCCCAGAGGGTAAAACAACCTCTAATTCGCCGTTTGAAGATATAATTTCCAAGATCCCAAGAGTCCTTGAAGATATGCTAATATTAAATTTATCCTTATCGAGTAATAATAATTGCAAGATTTCCAAGGGTATATTTCTAATAATGTATTTAGATGCATACGTTATTCCTGAAATGTTTGGATTTTTTTCAGTTTCCCATGAATTCACCACAATAATATTTGTGGGAAACATTTTTTTAATATTTTCATGATAATCTTGTACTGAAGCATTATCAATTTCAATAGAATAATATTCTGATCTAGATTCAACTCCTAGAGGTATCGGATTTGACATTTTTAAGATTGTGTGTGGGTTAAAGCCTTGAGAATACTTAGCTGAATATCCTGCTCTCTTTGTCGCTCTAATGATAATTGTTTGCATGTCAAGGTGAGATAAAAATCTTGCATCCCCTATTCTTGCATATTTAATTGTTATCATTTTCTACTCCAATTGAACATTTCCCTAATGAATTTGCGCCACATCCCTTACACGTTTCTTTACATCCTGGAGAAATAATTCCTAGCAATGACTTATTTAGCTCAGCTTTTAAATAGGTATTTGAGACTCCAAAATCTATAAAACTCCAAGGCAAATATTCATCTAATTCCTTAGCACAAGTAAATGTTTTTGTATTAATTTGTAAAAGCTCAATTGCATTAGACCAAGCATCAAAATTAAAGTGCTCATTCCAACTATCAAATTTGGCACCATTAAGATATGCTTTTTCTATCAATTTTGATAAAGAGCGGTCTCCACGAGCAAATACTGCCTCCAAAAATGACACTCTTTCGTCGCTCCAACTATAATTGATTCCTTTAACTTTTTTTAATTCATTTCTAAGTAACCGATGCTTTTCTTCCATTTCTTCCATACTTATTTGTGCACACCATTGAAAAGGGGTAACGGGTTTGGGGACAAATACGGAAGAAGAGACATTTATGGTAATATCATTTCTGGTGGTAACGAACTTGTAGTACTCTTTGATTCTTTTTGCGAGTAGAGCAATACCTATAAGATCCTCCTCCGTTTCAGTGGGTAATCCTATCATAAAATATAATTTCACGCTACGATATCCCGACTCAAAGGCCATTTTCATCGTTCTTTCTATATCTGCATCTGTAATATTTTTGTTTATCACATTTCTTAATCTTTGAGTTCCTGCTTCAGGTGCAAAAGTGAGACTACCTGTTTTCCTACAATTCTCTACAATTTCAGGGGTAAAACTATCAAGTCTGAGACTTGGAAGCTGAAGCTTAACTTTGTTGGATATTATTTCGGGTAAAATCAAATCAAATAATTTATTAAGGTTAGGGTAATCGCCACTAGAAAGGCTTGATATCCCTAATTCCTCACATCCAGTGAATTTAATCATACTGCTAATTTGTTTCTTAAGCACTTCAGGAGATCTCATCCTAATAGGCCTATAAAAGAACGAGGCTTGACAAAATCTGCAATTCGAATAGCACCCCCTGTATAGCTCAGCAACCGGTCTATCGTGAACAATTGGGATGTTTGGAACAATGGGATTAATTGGATATGCAGATGTATTTAAATCTTTTACAATTGCTTTTTGTACTAATTTCCTTGGGAATGATTGCTTTTTTTCAGCCGATATCGGCGAATAAACGCCAGTGATCTTTTCGCATTCTAAAATTATCTTGCTTTTATTACCCTTATATATTTTAACAATTTCAGCAATTTTCTTAATTACTTCTTCACCTTCGCCGATACAAATAAGATCAAAGAAATCTGCAACAGGCTCTGGATTTGCGCTACAAGGACCGCCAGCAATAATAATAGGGTATTCTTCTCCACGCATCGAGGCATAAAAAGGTATATTGGCTAAATCCAGCATATATAATACATTTGAGTAAAGTAGTTCGTACTGTAAGCTAAAACCAAGTAAATCAAAATCTTTTAAGGGTTTTTTTGTTTCAATTGAAGGAAGACAAATATTATTCTCTTTAAGTAATTTGCCCATATCTATCCATGGGGCAAAACATCTCTCGCATACTACATCTTCAGTCGAATTTAATATATTGTATAAAATTTTAATACCGAGATTACTCATCCCTATTTCATATGTGTCTGGGAAAACGATACAGGAAGAAATCTTATGAGGTTTTTCCATGTTTGGAACCCCAAACTCTCCACCTATATATCTAGCTGGTTTTTCAACTTTATTAAGTAAATCTTCAAAAATCATACTAGCTCCATTTAAAAAGAACGGACTTTAAACACCTAATAAATAATAGGTTATTACTAAAACTTCATACAAAGTGCAGCTGCACCT
Organism: uncultured Christensenellaceae bacterium; assembly: GCA_964392385.1. Taxonomy (GTDB): domain Bacteria; phylum Bacillota; class Clostridia; order Christensenellales; family DTU072; genus MWEH01. The sequence continues at coordinate 18,295 of CAYMPR010000010.1, forward strand.
AAAATACCAGCATCGTTCATTAGAGAAGCTTTCTTTATACTCATTGGTGGATTAATTTTCCCGCCGTAGCTAAGCCTATTTACTCTTTTCTCAATTCGGCTCATTAGATAATCTCCTTCGTTAGAAATTCCCCCTCCAATTAAGATTACATCGGGTCTAAAGATGTTTACTAACGAGATTATTCCCTCGGATACTAATCCAATATATTTATTTACAATACGTTTTGCTTTTTCATCGCCCTCTTTAGCTGCTATAAAAGCTGTTTTACCAGATACTTTTCCCTCTTTTTGTGCAATTTGTGCCATCAAACCTTGGGGATCTCGAGAAATAGCATCTTTTGTCATCTTTATTAAGGCACTAGCTGATGCATATGCTTCCCAGCAACCTCTTTTACCGCAAGAACATTTGGTGCCATTATACTTAAATCCTATATGCCCTCCTTCACCACCAGCACCTCCTCTACCTAGTATTATTTTATTATCTACAATAATTCCCGTTCCTATTCCGGTTCCGAGTGTGATTAATATCAAGTCAGATGCGCCTTTCCCACTTCCAAATTTTAGTTCACCAAAGGCTGCAACGTTAGCATCATTACCGATGAATATTGGACAGGTAAAATATTTAGTGAGCTCCTTAACAATTGGAACATTTTTAAAGTTTATGTTATTTGCATATACAATTGTGCCTTGCTGAGTATCGATTGTACCAGGGATTCCGATACCAATGCCTGCCACTTCATTTTCTCTAATACCCTTGCTTATAATCAATGATTTGCATAGAGCTGCTATATCACCGATTATTTCTTTATAATCTCTTTCTGGTTTTGTCGGGATCGTTTCTTTTGTCAAGATGTTGCCTTTATCATCAACAACAGCTCCCTTAATACTCATTCCACCTACATCTATTCCCAAATATAACATATAATTACCTCACTAAAATATTTGTTAGTCTATCAAATCGGGCGTCCCTAAAGTAACTGCCACAAATACAAATTCATCAGATTTATCAGCTGGCGTAAAGGAGACTTCGTTATTTACTGGGATGAAAAAAGTGCTTCCTTTTTCAAATAATTGACCGTTGGCAAATTTAGCTTTCCCATTTATTGCAGTAACAGTGATAAAAGATTCATTGGACATTAATTTAACTTTTTGCGTTATGCTTTTCATGTATGCGTTGAAATATGGAGTCTTTTTCAGCACAACTAAGTCTTTCCCAATATCATTAGAAATCGCTGTATTATTAGATTCGGTATCGGTTTTTTGATAATTAATGATTTCCAATGCTTTATCAATATGCAATTCCCTCTTGTTGCCATTAGAATCGACCCTATTGTAGTCATAAAGCCTATAAGTTAAATTGCTGTTTTCTTGTATCTCAACAACAACGACTCCTTCAAGTAAGGCATGGACTATACCGGGATTAACAGGTATTAGATCGCCCTTTTTAACTATTACTTTATTCAAGATTTCTTCAATACTCCCATCTGTTAAGCGCGCTAAGACTTCAGCCTTGGAAGTATCTTTGCAAAAACCAATGTATACACAAGCATCAGGTTTTGCTTCAGCGATGTACCAAATCTCTGTTTTACCAAGTTGTCCTTCATTTTTTAACGCATACTGATCGCTAGGATGAACTTGAATCGACAATCTTTTCTCAGAATTAATAATTTTAACAAGTAGCGGGAAACGCTCAAAAAGTCTCATCCTTTCCCCGAATAAATCGGGATGCTTAATTAACAAATCCGACAGAGTTAATCCATCAAATTCACCACCATCAACAATACTCTCTTTCTGTGGAAAAACTGACACTTCCCACGCCTCTGCTATTTTTCCATCAGAGACGGGCGAGCTTTTCCCCCATTCTTTTGACAATAAAAATCCGCCCCAAATATAGTCAGCGATGAAAGGTTTTAGTTTAATAGCGTAATTTTTCTTTTTCATTATTAGATATTACCTAATTTATATTAATCAGTCAATAATTGGCTAATATAAGTTAATTTTATATATATTATTTCTGAAAATTAAATGTAAAACAATACTTTTTCTGCTTGTATACTTATTATATTCCTATAGAACCTACTAACGATGAAATTATTAAACTTTATATGCTCGTGTATTTATTATAATCCTCATATTCTGAAATTTCTTCTTTAATATAATGAGAAATAATATATGCTCCAATCTCAACAACATTTTTATTAATATAAATCGTTTTTGCATTACTCAAAATATTTCCCTGAGAGGTAAACCCAGTTAATCCACTTGCAACAGGTAAACTATCTATTATCAAGTTTGATAACTTAATGCAACCTGAAAAAGCTTGTGCATTAATTTCGAGTATTTTCTCTTTAATTGTTATTTCTGTCATCGATTCACATCCTAAAAAAGCTTCTTCAGGAATAGTAATCAATTCATTAGGTAGTTCGAGATACAATAATGATGTACAGTTCTTAAAAACAGCTTTTCCCATCTTTTTCACATTCTGAGGTATTTCTATTTGTACAATTCCATGAGCGTTTAAAAAAGCATTTTCGGCTATTTCCACTGCATTTTCTGGGATGATTGCCCCAACACATCCAAGTCTAACTACATCAAGGTTGTCTATTAGGCAATTATTTTCAGCTTTAAATACCTCATTATTTGGCCCAACTTGTATAGAAGAGAGATTTTCACACCCGACAAAAGCATTACTCCCAATAAACATTATACTGTCAGGGATAAAAATTGAATTAACTTCTAAAATATTACTAAAAGCCCAGCTTGCAACTCCAATGGTTCCATCTTTAAGAATCAAGTCATAATTTGCTAGGGTTTCGCCTTTTATTGAATAGGCAACATTTCCAGCATATATAATGCCATTATCTTGGGATTCAAGCCACATTGTTCCATAAAACGCCCCCTCTTTTACTTCATAAAGAGACGATGGGAAGGAGATTATTCCTAGTGAAATACATTCAGCAAAAGAATATATCCCTAGAGATTCAACTGAATTTGGAATTTTTATTGCTGCTAATGATTCACAGCGATAAAAAGATTTTTCGCCGATACTAATAAGTTCACTATCCGCTTCAAACTCAACACTTTCGAGACTAAAACAGCCTGAAAAGGCAAAATCATCTATTTCAGAAATAGTTTTAGGGATAATTATAGACTTAATTTGAATATTGTTCTTAAAGGCATTTTCGGCTATTCCAATTATTGGTAATAAGTTATATTCATTTGGGATTGTAATTATTAAATCTTTACATGAGCCTATTCCAGAAAGGATATACCCTTGTTGGTTTTCTGCAATAATCATTGATAAGCCAGTACTTAGATTTTCTTCATCTTGAGTTTCTTCAGTATTGGTTTCCTGATTAGTTTCATCTTCTATCTCTATATTATCAATTACATCACCCGGTGTTGGGCTACAAGATAATAGAAAGCTTGATGAAACTATAAGCAATACGAATAATACTAGTGAAAGTATATGTCTATTAATTCTTTTCTCCATTGTATAGTAGGATCTTCTATTGAAAATTCTTATTTTCTATGTTGTTAATTTTGTTAATTCTATTTTGATGCCTACCTCCTGCAAATGGTGTTGTAAGATAAGTCTTCACCATTTCATAAGCTTGCTCCGGTGAAGACACGCGACCACCTAATGCAATAATATTTGCATTATTATGTTCTGCGCTCATTTGGGCCTGAAACACATCGGTTGTATGCGCACACCTAATCCCCTTAAATTTATTAGCAGCTATAGATATACCTATACCAGTCCCACAAATCAATATACCTTTATCCACTGAGCCATTTTGCACTGCAATTGCAACTTTTTCTGCAAAATCAGGATAATCTACCGATTCACTCCCAAAAGTGCCATAATCGTTATACTCATTTCCTAAATCAACGATAGCTTTTATAACTATTTCTTTAAGGACTAATCCACCGTGATCACACCCAATTCCAACTTTCATATACTCCTCCTTAATATTTCAACCCACTAGTTGCCTTACTGAGTCTATTGTAAAGCGCATAGTAATCTTTTTTATACTCGAAATCTTCTACTATTATATATGAATATGTTTTTTCAGCGGCTCTAAGTGCAGAAAAAATTATACTCATTGCTTCTTCTGGAGTACTTCCAAGAGATATAGTATTTTCACTTCTACATCCAAGCAGGAAAATATCTGAAGCAATAATCACAGATGACGGATGTTGTTCATATAGTTCGTCTGCGTTTTTTGAGCTAGTAGCTGAAATACAAGGACACTTTGGCATATAGTGAGAATACTTCATACCGGGAGATTCTGCCCTAATTACTTCTCCTTTATGATTAATAACATTGCCAACTACTAAAGATATCATTTCAGCATTTATAAACCCAGGCCTTAAAATAATTGGTGTTTCCTTTGTTAAATCTAAAACAGTGCTTTCAATCCCAACATTACTCTTTCCTCCATCAAGTATTAGAGGAATAAGTCCAGATAAATCATCGAATACGTGTTTTGCTGTTGTGGGGCTGACTCTTCCACTTCTATTTGCCGAAGGAGCAGCAATGGGAAGTTTACTCCTTTTTATCAATTCTAATGCTATATCGTTTTGAGGAATTCTTATGGCTACAGTATCATACCCAGCAGTAACAATATTAGGAATAATTTCATTTTTTTTAAGTACTAAGGTTAATGGACCAGGAGAAAAAGCTTCCCATAGATTGAAAGCAATTTTTGGAATTTCCCTTGCAATAATTTTTATTGTATCTATATCTGCTACATGAACGATTAAGGGATTATCTTGTGGTCTTCCTTTTGCAAGAAATATTTTTTTAATTGCATCTTCGTTAAAGGCATTACCCCCAAGACCATAAACTGTCTCAGTTGGAAAAGCAACAATTTCGCCTGAAGCGATAAGACTGGCAGCATAATCAATTTTTTCAAAACCTGCTATTTCTGTTATCATAATTATTACTTTACTTAACCTAACCTCTACAAAAAAATCTAAAACTACTAAGGTGCCAATTATCTAAACTAACTAACAAACAATCATCTTGAAATAATATTTATCCAAGCTCGTATATTACCCCAACACCATTTTCAACTGTAACAACATGAGATTGAATATAATAGTCATCAATAAAGAAATCATCCACAATAGAAATATCCGAACTATCTGCACTTAGAAGCTTTTGACCACTGTTGGAATATAGTGCGAATTTTCCATTTTCCTTAGTAATATATACTCCATTATTGGCAGAAAACACATATTCATTAACTGGTGTCACATTTCCACTTTTATCAATTCTATAGTATTTAAAAAAGTCTAAATCTCCAACCTTTTCGTTTTTCCCAGCAATAGCATATTCACCAAAGTATGGTGTGAATATGTCGTAATCAAAAGGAGTAATCTGATTCCCATTAAGATCAAATGAGGCAGAACAATTAACTAACGGCCTATCCAAATTGAACTCACTAGCTATTATCATATTAGAGTGAATAATATAGGGATCATATGCGATTCTATCAAGGAGTGGGAGCAAAGTTACTCTTTGTCCATCGGAATATTGATGATAACCTATATCTCTTCCAGGTATCTTGAAATTGGGGTCAATATTTTGTAACCCTTTCCCATCAACATAAACTATAGGCATAAGGATGTTTGATAACGTAATTCTCTCGGCATTACTATTATATATTTGAAAAGTATCGTTAAATACTACATTGTTGTCAATATCGTAGACAGGGAAGTAAGAATATACTATTGAATAACCATCCTTGATAATTTCGCTAGTAGGAACCACAGGCGGACTATATACTCTTTGAATAAAATCTTGATTTTCTAAATTTATATATTCGTTACTATTGCTTATGTTCATGATATTAGCGAAATCCTTTAGTAGTAAACTAGTGTACTTGTTGGAAACTAGAGATACTCTATCGGTGTCGTAATACTGCCCTGTAACTGCGTTATATCTTTTGCTTCTAATGGTCATGTAATAAATTGTTTCTTCGTCAGTTTCAAGGGCTCTTGCTACTTCATATGTATCATATTCTTCAGCACTCGAATAAATCCCAGTAAAAATAAACCAATTATTTCCAAGATAATATGGAGAAACATCTACCATAGAATGTGAAAATCCGTCTGCTTCATCAAATGGCACATAATAGCTTTTTAAGGTTAAATACCCTTCAGAATTTATTTCATTAATTGAATATATTCTTACAATACCAGGCGCCTGAGCTATTAAATGTCCTTCAGAATACGAAAACTTTGTTGAATTAGTTACATCATCTACTTTTGCAACCTCTAATAACCCATTTGCACTGGAATAGTCATATATTATCGCTTCCTCATACTCTGTCCCAGTTTCTTCTTTGCCACCTAAAATAGCGACATAAGTAGAATCCAACATACTATATTGCATGATTGATGGAACATACTTATAGGAAAACCCATAATCACTACTAATAATATTGCTTCCTTCACCTCTAATTTTTACTATTCCAACTTTATAATCAATAATATCACCAGAGGCAAAAGGCATTGTAACCACAGCATAATCACCCCTAATATCCAAAACATTAGTAAATCTAGGCGATATGAGCTCTTGATCGGCAGTACAAAAACCGTATCTTAATTCTTCGCTTTCAAAATAGTTCTTTTGAGTAATAAAATAACCGCTAACTCCATCATATTGTGAGACGGTAACCCCATCACTTAGACGCAACTTTTCAGTGATGGTAGTGTAATTTTCCCTGGATTTAAAGTTCTTAAAATATTGAACATATTCTATTTCAACAGGTCTACACGAGGACATAAAAAAACATAATACTATCAGTGAAATTAATAATATAAAAATAATTTTTTTTAAATAGTGAAATTTATCACTCATCTTTTTCTTCTGGAAGCACAAGTTCCTTGATACATTTTGCAGGACATTTTTCAGCACAAATTCCACATCCTACACATTTATCATAATCAAATACTGGCAAATTGTCCACCAAAGTTATCGCTCCTTCAGGACACACTTTCGCACAAATACCACAACCTATACATCCAGCCTTACAATTTATACGAACATCTTTCCCAACAAAATGGCATGAGCAAGCAATAAAATATTTAGCTTTTTTGGGTATTCTCTTCATTAATGTTTTGGGGCAATGTAAAATACATACCCCGCAATGAATACATTTATCCTGATTTATGCGAGCTACTCCTTTGATAATGTCTATAGCATGAACGGGACAATTAGAAACGCAAGTACTCATCCCTATGCACCCAGTTGGGCAAGATTTTCTACCGCCAGATAAGAGCTCAACACTAACGCAGTCACCATAACCTTGGTATTCATACTTATCTTCGCATAATATTCCACCTACACAGCCACATACAACAACAGTTTCTTCATCAGTTGAATCTGAGCCCAAAAGCGCTGAAATTTTCTTCTTATTTTCTTTATTTGTAGCATTACACCCACTTACTTTTGCCTCACCTTTAACCAATGCTCTCGCGAAGTCTTCGCATCCAGCATATCCACATGCACCACAATTAGCACCTGCTAGTAAATTACCCACTGCTTCAACTTGAATGTCTTTCTTTACTGCAAATTTTTTACTAAATATCGCAATTAAAATTGAAAATACAATTGCAATTCCAGTTAAAATTATAACTGGGTATAATATTTCGCCTAATAAACCTTCGCCCATATTTTATATACCTTCTTCCTCTCTAACTTAGAACTCTCAATTAATTAAAGCTCAATGCTGCAAATGCTGTAAATGCCATTGCCATTATTGATGCAGTAATTAGCGTTATTGGAAACCCTTTAAATCTATCGGGTATATCAGAAGTTTCCATCTTTTCTCTAATACCCGCCATAATTAGAAGCGCAAGCGTGAAACCTATCCCAGAACTAACTCCATTAATAAACACTGTAAATACATTTAGTGTTGCAAGTTCAGTTAAATTCATTATTGCTACACCTAATACTGTACAATTAGTTGTTATTAAAGGAAGGTATACACCAAGTGCTGTGTATAAGGAAGGCGCAAAACGTTTTATAACTATTTCTATTAATTGGATGAGGGCGGCAATTACCAAAATAAAGAGTATAGTCTGTAAATATTCTATTTCTAGTTTAATAAGTAGCAAGTTTAGTGCGTATGTAATAATGCTTGTAACTCCCATAACAAAAATTACAGCAAGACCCATACCTAGGGCAGTTTCGCTCTTTTTGCTGACGCCTAAAAATGGACAAATACCTAAGAATCTCGATAAAACGAAATTATTAATAAATATCCCACCAATTACAAGATATATCCAATAAGGCATTATAAATTACCCCCTTCCCCGGCGGAAGTGACAATAACATCGTTTGTTTTGGGAATAATCACACTAGTTTTTTTATTTACTAAGCTTTTCCTTTTTTCGAACTTATCTACAATAGTATTGAACAGCACCATCATAAAGCCATATACCATAAACCCACCAGCGGGCAATATAAAGAAAGTCATTGGAAGTTCTGCACTGATTAAAAAACCAATTGGAATGCCAAAAAATGATCCTGAACCTAAAAACTCTCTTATTATAGCTAAAATAGTAATCGACATTGTAAAGCCAAGTCCGACTCCGATACCATCCATCACTGATGGTATAAATCTATTTAGAGATGCGAAACTTTCCACCCTTGCAAGTAAGATACAATTAACAACAATTAACGGTATATAAAGCCCTAGCTTATCATATAGGTCGGGAAGGAACTTCCTCGTAACCATCTCAACAATAGTCGAAAATGTAGCTATAATTAAAATGTATGCTGGTATTCTTACTTTACGAGGAATAAAATTTCTTAGGGCAGAAACTATAGCATTTGCACAAACTAAAACAAAAGTAACTGAAAGTCCCATACCAATCCCGTTGGATGCGAGCGTAGTCACTGCAAGAGTAGGACAAGTTCCAAGAACAAGTCTAAAAGTTGCGTTATTTTTTATTATTCCATTGAAAAATGGAGTAGTCATATCTTTAAATGTAAGCCTATCAGCTCGATTCTTCATGACTTGCCTCCCAACAATATCTCATATACTTTTTCACTGATTTTTAGATTTACTCGATTTCTCATAATTGGTCTCCAATTATGATGTTATATGTTCTGACTGCGGCCTTAACGGCCAAATTAACACCATTGGATGAATAAGTCGCCCCTGAAACTATAGTAGGATTAAAATAATTGTCCGTATCCCCAGAGGATATACTTTCTCCAGTTTGAATATAAAAATCTTGAGTGCTCAAGCCTTCATATTGCCTTAAATGATCTTCTTTAAGAGCCTTTTCACCAAGGCCAGGGGTTTCAGAGTGAGCGAAAGGAACAATTTTAATAAGTTTATTGTCCTTTATTACTACGATAATAGTTATTCCATCGGCATTATAACAAACCTTTTCCCCTTTTAAAGCCTTAGATACTATTATTATTGCCCCATCTTCAGCTTCATAAGCTTTTATAATTTCAGTTCCGGAATATTGACTCAAATTATCAATATTAATTTCTTTTTTAATGGATGAAGAATAACTCTGGCCTATAGTTTCCCGAATAATAACCGATGCATCTATCTTAGTGTAATAATTTACTACACTTAATAATATGGCAGCGATAAGAGCCAATACACCAAGAACCAATACAATTTTCAAGCTTTCATTAAGAATGTGCCTATTATTTATAGGAGATGATTCCGATGTACCATTATTATCTGATTTTTCAGATAGTTGTGAATTATTGTCAATAATTTCAGCCATTCTTTGCCTCACTTGTCGCTTCTTTTTTCGGCTTAATGTATCCAAACGGTTTTGGCTTAAACGCGCGATCAATAAAAGGAACTAGAATATTCATCAACAAAATTGAAAAACAAGCTCCCTCATTAAATCCTCCGAATCTTCTAATTATCATTGTTATTAAACCTCCGCCAAAAGCGAAGAGAATTAAGCCTATTTTTGTGCGAGGAGATGTCGTGTAGTCCGTGTACATAAAAACCCCAGCAAACAAAATACCGCCTGTCAGTATTGAAGGTAAAATGTAGTTATATCCATTTTTATACAAGATTAATGCAAAAAGGCCACAGGTCACAACATATGTAAATGGAATTCTCCAGTCAATAATTTTAAAAAATATTAAGTAAGCGGCAGACAAGATTATAGCTAGAGCACAAACCTCTCCAATACTTCCTCCTATTCTTCCCAAAAATAAATCCATCAAATCAAGATTAAGCAGTCCACTTAAGGCCGAGTTCTTTATCTCAGCAAGAGGAGTCGCCTGAGTAACATATGTTTTTAAAAATCCTGAAAAGAATACTGAAAATCCATTAGAATAGTCTAAAGGCGCAATAAATCTTGTCATTTGACCTGTCCAAGATAATGTCAAAAATATTCTTGCAGTAGCGGCAGGATTTGCAAAATTTTGACCTAATCCGCCAAAAAGCATTTTCACAACCATTGTTGCAAAAATACCTCCAATTAATGGAATATAAAAAGGCACAGTAGGCGGAAGATTCATCCCGAGTATGAGACCAGTGACAACTGCGGAGAAATCTGAAATTGTATTAGGTCTCTTCCTTGCAACATTATATATTGTCTCACCAAGTACGCTTGCAAGAACAGATATTGCAACGACAAATAAACTATAAAGCCCAAAAATAATTGTGGAAGCAATGAGGGGAAAAGTAAGAGAAATAGCTACATGAAGCATAATTTTTTTTGTAGACAAATTATTCCCTATATGTGGTGATGAAGATACTAAAAATTTTGACTTCATTTTTTCCTCTTTTATGCTGGGGTGATCTTTTCTTTATGTATCAATTTTTTCGCAAGTCTTTGCGATTGCACTAATGGTCTTTTTGCAGGACAAATGTAAGCACAACAACCACACTCAATACAACTCATAGGGTAGTATTTGTTCGCCTCAGCAATTTTACCATGAAGCACTAGTTTATCTATTATCATTGGCAATAAATTCATGGGGCAGACTGAAGCACATCTTCCACAATTAATACATGGTGTTGGAGTAACCTCTCTGATTTCTTTCTCTTTAAGCAACAGTAAGGAAGAGCAGCCTTTAGTAGTAACAGGTTTAAAGCTATGAAGTGAAACTCCCATCATAGGACCACCAAGAACAGCTTTTACTACACCCTCTTCTTCTCCTAAGTAATCAACTATTTCAGATAAAGGGATGCCATTTCTAACAAATAAATTGCATGGTCTTTTTATACCTAATCCCGAAACAGTCATATATCTAGAAAAACAAGGTTTACCTAATTCCACTGCCTCATATATGGCAAAAACAGTAGAAATATTGAATACAACATACCCAATATCAGATGGTAAACCCCCTTTAGGTACGATCTCTTTAGAAATCGAATAGATAAGTTGTTTTTCTCCACCTTGGGGATATTTGGTTTTTAGCTCAACGAATTTTATTTTTTCTATATCAGCAAATTGCATCAAGTTAACCATGGCGTCTCTTTTATTTCTTTCGATACCAACGAATACTGAGTCAACACCTAATGCTAATTGGACATAACTTATTCCTTTGATTATCTCTTCAGGTTTTTCCATCATCAAGCGATAGTCTACAGTAATATATGGCTCACACTCACAGCCGTTAATTATTATCGCTTTAACGGGAGTTTTAGGCATAAGTTTAACATGGGTAGGGAATGTTGCTCCACCAAGACCAACTATTCCTGCTTCTTTACATCTTTCTATTATTGAGTTTTTATCAGGGGCTTTTAAAACAGGAAGAAATTCCTCATCATATTTATTATCGTTGCTTATTATTATGTGGGGAGCCATAATGCCACTAGAATTAGGCCTATCCACTATTCCTAGTACTTCTCCCGAAACGGAAGAATGAATATTTGCAGAAACAAATCCTTGAGCTTGCCCAATCAAAGTACCAGCTTTTACAATCATGCCTTTTTCTACTATTGGAAGTGCAGGCTTACCAATATGTTGAGATAAAGGTATATAAACCTTTTCTCCTACTGGCATAGATTCAAGTGGAAAGTCTTTTGAATATTCTTTATTGTCTTTGGGGTGAATGCCGCGTTTAAATGTCGAAAGCAAGGATATCCTCCTAGCAATTAAGCTTTAATATTACTTTGTAGATTATATAACATTAATACTAATAAGTAAATACTGCATCGTTCTATTTAGTTCGCTTGAGCATAAAAAAAGGGCACTTACTAGGTGCCCTTCTCGACTTTAATCAGTAAATTTGTCAATATCGCTATCTAGTAATTCCTTGCGTCCTTTATTAATTTCATCTTTCTTCTTTGGAACAATTCCTGATGCAGGAACCTTACTTTGAATTACTACTTTCTTATTCTTTGCCATTTTCTTGGTAATTCTGCGAACTATCAAAACGACTATTGTGACAAGTAACATAGCTCCAATTACTATAGAAGCTATCAATAACCATATTTGTGGGTCAACTTCAGGTTTTTTGTCTTCTTCCTCTTCAGGCTCTTCTGTTGGGGTTTCTTCTTCCACCTTTGCTGCAAACATATATTTATCTTTCGGGTCTAATGCAGCATATGCAGTAATTGTATCTTCATTTGCTGGAAGTTTAGTTATACTTACATCGTCTACAACAAGTATTCCCTTGAAGAAGTTTTTCGTATCTGTAGACCCTACTAAGCCGTCGTTAGTCCCTATATGGAAGGAAATTTTATTACTTGAAATAGGAGTTTCAGTGTCTTCGTTATAAACATAGAACTTATATTCTTTTAATGAAGTACCTGAAATGTTTATAGTAGACCATTTAGTCGTTTCATTTCCATAAATAAACCTAAACTCTGCATTTTTTCCTTCTGGCGCAAGTAATTTTGCCCAGAATTTTATCTCATAATAGGAGCCAGCTTCTGCTTCAAATCCAGATTTTTGTTCGTAATACTGGCCATTGTCATTAATGTTTGCAAGCATTAAGAAATATCTTCCATTTCCGTTTGTTCCTGAAGTTAAGAATGTTTGAATATCCGCAAGAGCAAATCCTGTTTCCTCTAGATATCCATACACTGCTTCAGTAAGTTGTTTTTCGCTATACACTCCGTAAAGCATAGGAGGAATAACACCTTCGGTAGGAGTAAGGTATGGAGCCGCTGTTGACGCATCTTTATGATTGTATGCTCCTGGTGCATGCCCAGTAAAATCATCAGTTGCATCGGTATAATTATCAAAAGAATCAATTGCAAAATCTATAATTTTAAAGATATAACTATTTTTGTAAAGTGAACCTGTAGAAGAACTATTTTCATATAATGTATATGGTTCAGAAGTTTTGTTTTCAACAAGCCATTCAGTTTCATCTACTAAAGTTGGATCTTCCACACCATACGCATTTAAATTGAATTCTTCTGTTGTTGTTAATTCTTTAATGTTAATATCATCAAAAAACACAGTTCCTCTGGACAATCCTTGAGAGTATGTTATGTCATCCTCAGTCTCACCTGAAGAAATATCAATAGCATATTGATTACCCAAGAAAAGCTCTAACTGTACCCTTCCATCCGCCATTGTCGAATTAATAATCATTCTATATTGAATCCATTGCCCAGCAGTATCAACATTAACAAAGCCTATAAATTCTCCATTAACCTCCGCATTATTGTCTGCATATTCCTTTAGAGTTAATGCAGAAGATGGATTTTTCAAAGTAATTGAGGCTTTTGCACCATCTATTGTCTTGACCCAAATAGATACTACATAGTACTTATTCTTATAGACAGTATGGGAACTTGACATTGTGTAGCCAGTATAAGTATCCAATTCTGAAGAGATTATAAGTAAATTATTGCTTGATGTACTCTTGTAAAAGCCTTGTGAAGGATCTCCGTATAAGCTAGCACGATCAGAAGCATCAAACCCTTCGTAATATAAATAATTAATAATCCCCATTTTTGTGTCAAATAAATCTTTGCCTTCTCCTGTATATTTAACGGGAGTAATACTACCAGTAAGTTTAGTTGCAGTAACCACTGAGGATGCGGGCGAAAACATATTTGTCTGTAATAGGACTCCACCCACTGCTCTTAAATAGTATGTTCCATTAGATTGCAATGTGTATTCGTTAGTACCTGCAGCAATTCTTGATACCAATACATTATCTTCTGTTTCCGTAGAGCCATCTATGGGATATTTGTTCATAAAAACATAATAATATGTTGCCTTATCAATTGGATTCCAAGTTATTTTTGTATGTGCATCATTTAACTTTATCACAGGTTTTGCAAGTGTTGCCTTTGCTTCTGTCTTGTTCCAGTTAGAAGGTGTAGCAACTCCAGTCAAATTACCACTTGCATCAAAAAGTTCGGCATCATCATAGTTCGAGGTCTCAATGTTTGTGAAAAAGCCATTTGTAATGCTCGAGGTTGCCCCACCAGATGACTCGCTAAGTGTTTGTTTTTTAACGTTTGTTTGAGTTGTATCAGCGTTTTTATGTTCCTCATAGGTAATTTTTTGCCATGTCATAGCAGTCATGAAAAATGAACCTTGTAAATGACTATCAGGTGTGTAAATATCTCCACTCCCAAAAGTGACTCCTATGTTCAATCTTTCAGAATCAACTGCCTTACCTTGTACATATAGCACTAACTCAATCCATTCATCAGTATTTATACCAGTAAACTGCGCAATTGCAGATGTACTTTCACCAGCATAGACGGCAACAGCTGGACCTTTTCCTTTTAAAATGCCTTGGGTTTTTACCCACATAGATAAACGATAAAAACTATTAGGATTAACTTTCAGTAAACTATCTAAATTTGCTTCAACATCAATATCAGCATCTTCTATTTTAAATGTTGCTTTAGATGCAGTTGGTTGAACATGATTTATCATGAAAACGTCTAAGGGTCTTGCAACGCTATTGTAATTAATAGTTATTGTTTTAGGACCACCCATGAGGCCTCCTAGCCCTTCAACAGTGCTAGGCTCATTAGAAGTAATGAAGGAATTTAGTCCTCCTAAAATTCCTGATGAATAGGATGATAGTGTAGTTCTTTGATCAACTGCCTCGTGTTCCCACAAAGTATTTGGAATATTTTCAAGAGAAGTAAATGCACTCGTTGACACTGTTCCATTGTCTATAAGTCCAAAATATTTGAAGTCACCTTGTTGAAGTATTGACAACTGATAATAATCAGTTGGATCTTCTCCAGCGGCAACAATTGTATCGTCAGTATAAGAGTTTATTGAGACATCATCAAAGAAACATGCACCAGGATATAATGTATCAGAATCCCATTTCCCTTCTCCATACCAAA
Source organism: uncultured Christensenellaceae bacterium (assembly GCA_964392385.1). Taxonomy (GTDB): domain Bacteria; phylum Bacillota; class Clostridia; order Christensenellales; family DTU072; genus MWEH01. The sequence continues at coordinate 33,581 of CAYMPR010000010.1, forward strand.
ATTCTAAATTTAGTTGCCTTTCAGAAAGTTCATTACCCTTGATATTTAGTGTTAATTGTTGCCAACTACCGAACCCTGTAGATTGAACTTCAAGGGATGAATTTTGCTCAACAGATGCTCCTGTTACTCTAAAGGTTGCTTTAACATCTCTATCACCACCATAAAACTCCAGGTATTTGTCGTATTGCGCTTTCTTTTCATCATAAGCAGCAACTTTTACAGGATCAGATAAATCATCGCCAGTCAATACAGCGGGGGCTGTCATCTCTGGAATCCAAATATAAACCCAAACTGAAATCTTGTAATAAGTGTTTTTCTCGATTTCTAGTTTACTTTTGGATTTATAACCAGCACCACTAATTGAGTAGTTCGGATGATATATCATTAATGCATTTGTGTCGAAACTACTATCTGCAGCCCTGTTTGTTCCATTACTTCCTGCTAAATTAAACTGCCACTCATCTCCAACTTTTTTATAAAAATCTAGGTAATCTGGGGCTTTAAAACCACCGGATGAAGTATATATTTTTGCATATTCGTTAGTGGGTGTGTCATTTACAAAAGAATATAGCTTTGACATATCAAAGACACCAATAGGAAAGGTATCTGTTTTTGTGGTGGTATACACAGGGAAACTATCTCTATCGGCAGAGGTAAGATCATTTCCACCAACAATGAAATTGTAATTTGGAGTTGTGCCTTTCTTAGCAGAATAATAGTAACCTGTACTTCCCGCATATTTGCTTGTTGCATCGTAGGAAGTGTATTGTGTCATTGCTTGATCAGGAAAAGATAGATCAAGTCTAGTCGTTGCATTTCTATCACCATCATAAACTGTTTGTTGAATTTCGACATTTGTTGCGATAGCATCATAGTCAACATCATCAATTTTACTCAAAACGACATTATCATATAAAACAACGCCAGCAGCTAAATATGGATTTACTACTTCACCAATCTTTTCTGGACCATGTCCAAGCCAAAGTTGAATTTTAAATTTTCTATCTTCATATCCATTACCCTTTATGTAAAAAGAATATGTATCCCAGGTTTTTTGCGTATCGATTGATAAATATTCAGCAAACACCCCATCAGTTAAACAAATAGCTGCACCTGATTTAACATCATTCTCGCCTTTTTGTAAATCTGTATAAATCTCTATGTTAAGTTTGTAATACTGATCTTTTTCGATTGTAATATCGGGAGATGAAAAGTAAACAGAGCCCTTTTCTAGAGTTGAGGGTATTCCCAAAACTAATGCATTAGTATCTGCCCAATCAGTATCCTCTTCATTTCTTGCAGTAGAAGGTCCAAGTCCTGGATAATCATTAAAATCACTTATTAGTTTTGTTTTATTTTCGGCAAATTTGTTGATTTCAAGGTCTATAATACCCATAACGATACCGCTAGTATCTGTTGTCTTGGATCCACTTACAGAAGTCCAGCCAGGAACTGATGTTTTCAAATATCTTTGAGCGGAATTACCAGTTCCAAGGGATGCAAATTTACCATTAGAAACCAATAATCCATCTGAAGTGACTATTTCGTCTGGTTCTTCGTCATCAGTATCATCAGGAATATCTGGAGGCTGGCAAGCAGCCATAAAGACAAGACAGAAAATAACAAGAGTTGCAAGTAAAACAAATAAGTATTTTTTATTCTTCATTATTACCACCATATATAGCAAATTTATTGTAATCTTTTAATGTCACAAGGCTAAAAACATAATGATATTACCACAATCTATACTTAAAAACAACAAAATGCTTTATTCTTTATTATAATAATAAGCGCGAATAGCTTGATAAAAAATACTCCTAAATCAATTTCATTTTCATCTAATCCTATATTTTCCTATGATTTATGCTTTCCATAGATATTTTTAGGCATTACTTATTTACAATCAAACGAAATACTTCATATATCAATTAGTGGTTTTCCATAAAAATCATTTGTTATTGTTACTTATCGGGTGATATAATCTTTTTGCAGAGTAGATGTGTTGCGTAAAGTGTCGTGAAATGGGATGTCGTTCACGAACGAAAGGCGAAAGCCTGCGATAACATGTCGCGTCCGTTGCAAGATGTAAATCTTAATCGGCTGTCCTCTCTGCAAAGGGGGACTTTTTTATGAAAATTTCTAAATCCAAATCATTGTCCACAAAAGTGATTGCTTACACAGCAGTCTTTACCGCACTTAGTGTGGCGTTAAACGTTATTACTATACCTATATCTATTTTAGGTACTGCTATTTCGTTTACATACATTCCTTGTGTTTTAGCTGGTATATTTTTAGGCCCAGTCCCAGGTCTATTAGTAGGACTTTTAGGCGATGGATTAGGAGTTTTAATAGCTCCTAAAGGCCCCTGGATTCCCTTAATAACCATCGGGTCGGGAATGCTTGGGTTAATACCAGGTTTAGTTTTTAAATTGAAAAAAATTAATCCCTATATATTGATTGCTATCAGTTTTGCTCTAATATACCTAGTAACAACGGTAACATTAAACACTCTAGGAATATACATCGCTTATATTGCGGGCAGAAAAACATTCTGGGTTTTCCTTGCAGGCAGATTACCAATGCAGTCACTTGTTTTTGGTATCAATGTTGCTTTAACCTATGGTTTATACACCATTTTAAAAATTTCAGTCTTTAAAGTTAAAAAGAAAGCGGAATCCACTATCGCTTCTCCCACAACAAATGAAGCAATAGAAATAAGCAAATCCGAAAATAACGAATAAGGTTTTGTTAATACTCTTATTTACGATAGGACTTTTAATGTAATAGAGCCATAGTTTTAAAGCACAGTTTTTAAAAATTGCCCTGTAAAACTTGAAGGGTTATTAGCTATTTGTTCAGGCGTTCCTTTTGCAACAATAAATCCACCTTCATTTCCACCTTCAGGGCCAAGATCTATAATGTAGTCTGCAGACTTAATAACATCTAAATTGTGCTCAATAACTATAACTGTATTTCCACCTTCCACAAGTCTTTGTAGCATTATAAGTAATTTTTCCACATCAGCGGAATGTAGCCCTGTGGTTGGTTCATCAAGAATATACAAAGTGCTACCAGTAGATTTTTTTGAAAGTTCAGTTGCAAGTTTAATTCTTTGCGCTTCGCCACCCGACAAAGTAGTAGATGGTTGACCTAGTTTGATATACCCCAGACCAACATCATTTAGACATTTAATCTTTCGAAATATTTGAGGAACATTCTCAAAAAACGTTGTTGCAGATTCAACTGTCATATCAAGGACATCAAATATTGATTTCCCTTTGTATTTTACCTGTAAAGTCTCTCGATTATATCTTCTGCCCTCACATACTTCACAGGGAACGTAAACATCAGGCAAAAAATGCATCTCTATTTTTATAATGCCATCACCTTCGCAGTTTTCACATCTTCCCCCTTTTACATTAAAACTAAACCTTCCTGAACTATATCCTCTTCCTTTTGCATCTGGGGTCATCGAATATAAATTTCTTATAGGGGTAAACACATCAGTATATGTAGCAGGATTAGAACGTGGTGTTCGGCCAATTGGACTTTGATCAATATTTATAACTTTGTCGAAAAACTCCAAGCCTACAATTTTATCGCATATTCCCTCATTTAAATCAGCTTTATTCAATATGTTCGCAGCATGAGGGTACAATATTTCAGAAATCAAAGAAGATTTACCGCTTCCAGAAACACCTGTTATTACATTAAATAGTCCCACGGGGATGTCAACATCAATGTTTTTTAAATTATTTTGTTTTGCACCGATTATTGATAGTGTTCTCTTATCATTTAATCTCCTCACCGGTGGAGTCAATATTTTCCTTCTACCAGATAAATAGTCGCCGGTAATAGATTCTGGGCAGTTAATTATATCAGATACAGTACCCTGGGCTACCAAATATCCACCTTTCTCGCCTGCTAGTGGTCCTATATCAATAATATGGTCTGCTTTTCTCATTGTCTCTTCATCGTGTTCAACGACAATTAACGTGTTCCCTAAATTTCTCAAATTAACCAAGGCCTCAAGTAGTTTATTGTTATCTCTTTGATGCAACCCTATACTTGGTTCATCTAGAATATATATAACTCCCATTAATCCACTTCCAATCTGAGTTGCAAGCCTTATTCTTTGGCTCTCACCACCACTTAGTGTTCCACTAGATCTTGCTAAATCAAGATATCCTAGCCCCACTTTTACTAAAAACTCTAATCTCGCTTTAATTTCTTTTAAAATAGATTCGGCTATTATTATATCTTTTGGGGAAAGATTAATACTGTCTATCAATTTGATTAGTAGGACTATAGGCATTTCACAAATTTCAGCTATGTTTTTCCCGCCAATGGTTACATACAAAACCTCTTTTTTAAGTCTTCTCCCGCCACACTCTTTGCAGGGCATAGAGTCCATATATTTTTCGATATCTTGTTTAACACCATCTGATTTTGTCATTTTATATCTTTTTTGGAGCATCGGGATTAGTCCAATATATACTCCATTTTCTTCATATTCTTTCTCAGTACTTTCAGTAGTAACATTATCATTTGTCTTTTCTCCAAAGAGTATTAACTCACGTATTGAATTTGGGAGATTTCTCCACTCAGTTTCCAGAGAAAAGCCATATTTGGCACTTAGTGATTTAACTATTTTATTTACCATATATGGATATTCAAAGATACTCCATCCACTAACTTTTATGGCATTGTTCTTAAGAGACAGACTAGGGTTTGGAACAATTTTATGTGGATTAATTAACATCTTTACTCCCAAACCTAGACACTCAGGACAAGCTCCATAAGGACTATTAAAAGAAAACATTCTAGGTGTTAGTTCGGGCAAAGATATATCGCAATCGCTACAAGCATATTTAGTAGAAAACAGCATCTCCTCTCCGCCTATATCGACTTCCACAATACCATTTGATAGTTTTAACGCTGTCTCAACACTATCAGTTAATCTTCGCTCCATACTCTCTTTCACAAGCAATCTGTCTATCACGATACTAATACTATGTTTATTGTTTTTTTCTAAATCAATTTCATCATCTATACTCTTTATTTCACCATCTATTTTAACCCTTGAATACCCATCTTTTTTTATAGATTCAAGTACTTTTTTATGTTCTCCTTTTCTGCCTCTAACTAAAGGACTCAGAATAATTATTCTGCTGCCTATACTTGCTGACATGATTTTTTCTGTTATTTGGTCAATACTAACTGCTTTTATCTCTTTCCCACAAACAGGACAATGAGGAACACCAATATTTGCATATAACAATCTAAGATAATCATATATTTCAGTCACTGTGCCAACTGTAGAGCGTGGATTATTAGATGTAGTTTTTTGGTCTATTGCAATAGCTGGAGATAAACCCTCGATATACTCAACATTTGGTTTTTGCATCTGACCTAAAAATTGTCTTGCATAGCTTGATAGGCTTTCCATATATTTTCTTTGACCTTCGGCAAAAATCGTATCGAAAGCAAGTGAAGATTTACCACTGCCACTTAACCCCGTAAGGACAACTAGTTTATTCCTTGGGATCTCTACATCAATGTTTTTTAAATTATTTTCTTTTGCACCTTTTATAAATATGCTGTCGCGCATTTCTTCTCCTATTTCTTTACCTGCAAATACTATTATTTATTAAGTAAAATTTTTAATCACTTATTGCGAGTCTTTTTTAATTCAGCTATCCTGTCTCTTAGAATTATGGCCGTTTCAAAATCATAAGTCGTAGTGGCAACATTCATAAGCCCATAGAGTCTTTCAATCTCAGCATTTATTTCTGATTTAGTCAATGTTTTTACTTCTTTCTCGGTTTTCTTCGATATAATCAATGAGTTTCTTATTGGCTTAATAATCGTTTTTGGCTCAATTCCATTCATTATGTTGTAATTTATCTGTTTTTCTCTTCTTCTGTTAGTTTCCTCTATAGCACCTTCCATACTACCCGTAATATTATCCGCGTACATAATAACTCTAGCATCTTTATTTCTCGCTGCCCTTCCGATAGTTTGGATTAGAGATGGTTTAGACCGTAAAAAGCCTTCTTTATCAGCATCTAATATGGCGACTAGTTGAACTTCAGGCAAATCTAATCCTTCTCTTAGTAAATTTATCCCAACGATAACATCAATATCACCTTTTCTAAGTCTAGTAATTATCTCGATCCTGTCTAATGTATCTATATCACTATGCATATATTCTACTTTAATTCGATTTTCTTTTAAATAATTAGTAAGGTTTTCCGACATCTTTTTTGTTAAGGTAGTAACAAGTACTCTACCATTTTTCTCGGTAACTTTATTTATTTCAGAAATCAAATCATCAATTTGCCCGCTGGTTTTTCTAAT
>CAYMPR010000010.1:40040-41490 GCA_964392385.1 uncultured Christensenellaceae bacterium
ATAGTCATATGACTTTCATCAATAAACATTAAAAAATCATCTGGAAAATAATCTAATAAAGTAAATGGTGGATCACCGGGCTTTCTCCCATCAAAATATCTGGAATAATTCTCTATTCCTGAACAATAACCAATTTCTCTTATCATCTCAATATTATAATTAACTCTTTCTTTAATTCGTTGAGCCTCAATTAATTTTCCTTCATTTACGAAAAACCTTTCTTGAAGAATCATATCCGACTTAATTTTTTCCAAAATAACCTCGAGGTTAGAATCTCCTACTACATAATGAGAGGCTGGGAAAATTGCTACATGTGTTAATGAAGCTAGAACTTTTTGCGTAACTGGATCAAATTCAAAGATGTTTTCAATTAAATCATCAAAAAACTCTATTCTAATGCAAATATTTGATGCACCTGAAGGAAAGACCTCAATAACATCTCCTCGCACACGAAAAGTAGAACGCACAAAGTCAATATCACTTCTTTTATATTGATTTAATACTAATTTATCAATTATTTCTTCGCGGATGTAAGTCTCTCCCTGTCTAAGCGAAACTACATTTTTAAAATAAGATATAGGTGCGCCAAGCCCATATATACAAGAAACCGATGCAACAACTATAACATCTCTTCTTTCTCCAAGTGAGGAGGTTGCGCTATGTCTTAATTTATCGATTTCATCATTTAATTGGATTTCTTTTTCTATGTAAGTATCACTTCTTGGGATATATGCCTCTGGTTGATAATAATCATAATACGACACAAAATATTCAACTCTATTATGCGGAAATAATTCTCTAAACTCGTTACAAAGTTGGGCAGCTAATGTTTTGTTGTGAGCCATAACAAGTGTAGGCCTTTGTAGATTTTGGATAATGTTTGCCATGGTAAATGTCTTACCACTTCCAGTCACACCAAGTAGAACCTGCAGTTTATTGCCATCGATAATCCCTTTGGTTAATTTTTCTATAGCCTCAATTTGATCACCACAGGGCAAATAGTCTGCTGACAGTTGGAATTCATGCGATTCATTCATAAAAATATCTCAAAAAGTGTTTATTAAATGTTATTTACCTGTGATTGCCCCAATAATAATCCTTACTAAATATGCTAAAGCTGCGCATAAAACTGTTATAGCTAGTCTTATATATAGCTTCTTTCTGGCAGTAATCTTATCTCTTAAATATGCTTTACCTTTGTCTTTAAGAACTATACAATAAACCATTTCATCTTTTTTATAGGCTCTATCGTATTCAAAATATCCTTCTAATTTCAATGCATCAAGAGTCTTTTCTATGTCTTCCTCTCTAAAGTCATACTTATAAGGAATTGTTTTTAATAATTCTGCAGGGGTTAAAATAGATTGACCAGCAGAACAAGCAATCTTGTAAATTGAGTCCATTAAAATTCTTTCTTTTTTATTTAATATCATATCGAGAAAAAGTGATT
>CAYMPR010000011.1:0-19562 GCA_964392385.1 uncultured Christensenellaceae bacterium
GCATCGAGAAAGGGTTGTGTTTAAATGCCCAATTACCTGTTTCTTCATCTACTTCGTACATTGGAAAGTCGGTGACAAAACACATTTCGAAGGAACCTTTTTCGATAAGTTCTAGTCTTGTTCCTAGTTCAGTTCGTATTAGTCCCGCTAGAGAAGGTGCTTTATCTTTAGTGTCAGCAACAAAAAATAGCAAATCACCTGTCTTTAGTCCAGAAAGAGCTGAAAGTTCGCTCTTTAAAGGAGCTGGAATAAATTTATCTATTGGACCCTTAAAGGTATTGTCTTCCTCAACAGTAATATATCCTAGGCCCTTCATCCCGATTTCAAGTGCAAAGGTTAACATTTTTTCGTGAAAACCTTTTGACAAAGAAGCGCCACCAGGGACTCTAATTGCTCGAACACACTTCTTTTTGAAGGGAGCGAAATCACATTTATCAAAAAATTGCGATAAATCGATAATCCTGAGCGGGTTTCTAAGATCTGGTTTATCTGAACCGAAAGATAACATGGAATCAGCATAAGTAATGCGAACAAATGGGGGTTTACTTACTTTCGCCTTCGTGAAATTGCTAAAAATCCCGTATAAAATTTGCTCAGCAGTATCAAATACATCTTCTTGAGTTGCAAAAGACATCTCAAAATCGAGCTGATAAAATTCGCCAGGTGCTCTATCTGCTCTTGCATCCTCATCTCTAAAGCATGGCGCAATTTGAAAGTATTTATCAAAACCACTTACCATCAATAGTTGTTTGAATATTTGAGGGGCCTGAGGTAGTGCATAAAAACAACCTTTATGTTTTCTACTTGGGACCAAGTAGTCCCTTGCTCCTTCAGGAGAAGAAGCTGTTAAAATAGGGGTAGTTATTTCCAAAAAACCAAGTTTACGCATCTCTTGACGCATAAAGTTTACTACTTCTGAACGTAAAACAATTCTGCTATGAACATCAGGATTTCTTAAGTCTAAATACCTATATTTAAGTCTCAAATCTTCACGAATTTCTTTGCTACTACTAACATCAAAAGGAAGGGGCGAAGTAATATCGCCAAGAATTACAACAGATTCAGCTAATAATTCAACAGTTCCAGTTATTATCTTAGGATTAACCGTGCTTATGTCTCTTAATCGTACGACGCCCTTAGCTGAAACGCATTGTTCTTTACGAAGAGTGTCGACTATTTCTTTATTTTCTACAACTACTTGAACTATTCCGTAGTGGTCTCTAATGTCCAAAAAAGAAATGCCGCCATGGTCTCTTATTGTGTCAATCCATCCCGCCACCAAAAGGGTTTCGCCAATATTTTTTTCGCCAATAAGCGAGGAATTGCAAGTTCTATAAATGTTACCTTTGTTCATAACCTACCTCAGCTAATAATTATTTTAAAAGTTCACGTGTTCATAAGATATTATCACACGCGCGTTTAATCAGTCAATTTAATTACTTTAAATGACAAAAATATACACCAATAGAATCTTGGAATAAAACAACTATTATTTAGAATAAAATCAATTGATTATAAGAAAAAAGGAAATAAATCAAGCTTGTGGTAGGGTGGTAAAAATTTTCGCAAGGGAGATATTTCTATAAGAAAAATCGTCTGTAACTTCACCGATTAAGGTCAAATATGGGGGGAATTGTATTTCTTCGTTTTCAAAAGATAATTCAACCTCTAAAATAGCACGATCCTTCCAAAAAGGATAAACATCGATTTCAAAGCTAAGTTGTAGATAAGGGACTCTATATCTAGTTTTTTTAAGAGTGCCAGTTTGAGCTTCTTTTAAAAGATTGATATAGTTTTCTTCGGTAATTAAATACTCTTCTTCAGTTCTACGCCTAGAAGTGATATCTTGCTTTTCACAATAAAAATAGGTGGGTATTCCTCTTTCGGATGCCTTTCTAACTCTTCTCGAGCCAGTATCACTTTTTAAATAGGTTTGTTCAATCTCAGTTTTAGTGCCAAGTTTTTCCAGGACTTGTAAATCTGGATACTTAATTAAGAATTTTCTTTCTATTTCAATTCCACGTTGATTCATCGTATTCATAAAGGAATATTAGCATAAAAACAATCAATAAAGCAATCCCATATCACCTACTGAGATAATTAAATAATGGCTTTATACCACTCAATCGAACAACAAACAGAATTAACTGTTTCCAATTGGATTAGCAAATAACAGAAAACGTATTAAGAATATATCAAAAACAAGAAGCCCCTAATTATCGAAAAACTACATATAAAGTTATAATAATTACAAGAATTAGGAATAGATGTATCCAGAGATACTAAAAAAATCTACCGATTTATGATATTTGTATTGAATCGTTGAGTAATAAATGTTAAAATGATTAAAAGTAGTATAAAGAGGGGAATATGGGCCAATATATAATTAAGCAAAAACTCTTTGCTATTAGGGATAGATTCGCAATTAAAGATTCGGAGGGAATTCAGAGATTCCAGTGTCATGGGAGCTTAATAAGAATAGCCCAATCATTCTGGCTTGAAACACCATCCGGAGCTCCATTATTTAAAGCAAGACGTAGGTTAGTTACGTTTTTACCAAAATTCGATATATACGATGCACAAGAGGAAAAAATAGCTCGTTTAGATGTTAAATTAAGTGTATTTACTAAAAAGATCAGTGTTGAGTCTGAAAAGTACGGGAATTTTTATATTCAAGGAGGAATAGCTGCGTGGGATTTCACGATATACTCTGGCGATGATGAAAATGGTCCTGTATATGCTCAAATTAGTAAAAAGATATTTAATGTTAGGGATGCGTATAGTGTCGAAATATATTCTGGAAAAGAAAGCTTTATAATGACTCTTTGCATTATCATTGATGCACTCTATCACAAGGCAAAGTAGGAAGTAATTCTTATCAACATAGCCATTAAACCTTTAGGCTTAGCCTAGAGACATTTTTGTTGTTGTAAATTATTTTTAAGGAAAATGTAATTTGCATGGTTATTTTTTTGAGCACAATTTCATTTTTCCCTTGAATTGAATACGGCTTCATAGCCATAGCAGAAACTGTTGGTTAGGCTAATATTTTCGCCGTGTTTTGATTTTCATTAATGTACTTGTAATATTCTTCAAATACCAGTAAATATTTTTCGCAAAGGTTAATTAACGAGTTTTGCCGTAAATTATAAAATGTGCCCAATATGGTATCTATGGATACTAAAATGATTATTTTTATTTTTGACTAATTGTTTTATAGCATTTTTTGTATATTGATTAAATTTTTCGCGCGTATTATAATAAATAGATAGTGAAATTTAATATAATTATCTATATGTATGGGGATTTTATAAATTGGGGGTTTTAATGGGAAGGGAAGTTGAAATTTTGGCACCAGCAAAGGTTAATCTATGTTTAGGAGTTGATGGTCTTGATGGAAGGGGATACCATAACCTTGATAGTGTTGTAGCACAAATTCCTATATATGACAGAATAGTTATTAATGAAAGAGATGATGACCAAGTCAATATAGGATATTTGAATGGAGAAACCTATAGAGATGATGTTGCTCTTCGGATGGCTTCGTTAGTAAGAAAAAAATATAATCTACCAGGCGTGGATATTTTGGTCGAAAAACATATTCCTGTTGGTGCTGGGCTAGGCGGCTCTTCTGCTGATGCTGCAGGTATTGCAAGAGGGCTTTCAGATTTGTTTCAGCTAGGTCAATTAAGTCCTGATTTATTAATTAAAGTTGGAAGCGATATTCCTTGTATGTATGCTGGTGGAACATTAAGGATGAAGGGAAGAGGGCAAAAATTAGAAAAGATTACTCTTCCAAGTGACTTATATGTTAGTCTAATCATCAATCGAAACACCCTAGTTCATACCAGTGATGTTTTTAATAAATATGATGAAATTGGTGGTGAAGTTGGCAGTGTTGATACCTTTTTAACTTACATTATTCCTTTTAATTCACTTGAAAAAGCAGCGACAGCTATATGCCCTGAAATAAGAAATATTAGGGAGATGTTAGAATACTGCGGATTTGGTAGAGTGGTTATGACAGGAAGTGGAAGTGGAGTGATTGGGTTTACCCCTGATATGAAAGCATTTGCAAATATCTCCTCAAATGTTGAAAATGAAGCGAAAAAGAAGGGATTACTGCATTACAGATTCAAAATATCAGCTAAATCTCTTGCAAAAATCTGGGATTAACCTGAAAAGTATTTGCAATATAAATGGTTATAATATCAAAAAGTTAAAATATGAAAATGAGATGCTTTGTTAAGCAGAAATATAAAGAGAGTGCGTATAACAGTTTAGCTGAATTAATAGCATTTTATGAAATAATAAATGAAAAAATGGGTGTATGGGAAATTTGGGATAGTTAGCTAGGAGAAAAATGACAGTAAGAACATTAGATTACCCAATTTACTTGTTTAAGGAAGGAACAAATAGCGATCTTCATAAATTGATGAAGGTAAGTTATGTTTTAAAAGATGGCAACAAAGTTTGGCGCTTTCGGTGCTATGCGCCAAGTGCCAAGAGTGTCTCTGTGATAGGGGATTTCAATTTATGGGATAGAAAAACAAATCCTATGAAAATTCTAGATTCAGGAATTTGGGAGTGCCACATTCAAGGCGTTAAAAAATTTGACAACTACAAGTTCAGTGTCGAATGTGCTGATGGAAAAATTGTAAATAAAGCCGACCCTTTTGCTATGCACTGCGAAACTCCACCAGGGAATGCGAGTAAAATTTATGACATAAATGGGTACAAGTGGAATGATGCAGCTTTTTTAGAAAATAGAAGAAAATATAATCCTTACACTTCACCTATTAGTATCTATGAAGTGCATCCAGGCTCTTGGAAACGTCATCCGGATGGGAATTATTATTCCTACCGTGACTTAGCGAATACTTTGATACCCTATGTCAAGGAAATGGGTTATACCCATATAGAACTTTTGCCAATTACCGAACATCCTTTGGAAATGAGTTGGGGATATCAAACAACTGGATTCTTCGCCCCTACCTCAAGGTTTGGAACACCACATGATTTAATGTATTTTATTGATAAATGCCATGAAGCAGGCCTTTTTGTTATACTAGATATGGTATTTTCTCATTTTCCAAAAGATGAATTTGGACTTTATAGGTTTGACGGAACACCTCTTTATGAATACTCGGACAATTTCAGGAGTGAGCATAAAGGATGGGGAACTATGGTTTTTGATTACAATAAAGGTACTGTAAGATCCTTTTTAATATCGAGTGCTTCTTTTTGGTTAGAATTTTATCATATTGATGGCATTAGAATGGATGCGGTTGCCAGCATGCTATATCTAGACTATGATAGAAAGCCCGATGAATGGCAACCCAATCCAGATGGGAGTAGATATAATTTTGAGGCAGTGGATTTTTTAAGAGAAATGAATAGAACTATATTAACAAAGTTCCCGGGAGCTATTACAATTGCGGAGGAAAGCACAGCGTTCCCAATGGTAACAATGCCTCCCGCTATAGGTGGATTAGGGTTTAATTTCAAATGGGATATGGGTTGGATGAACGATGTACTTGAGTATATATCTATCGATCCATTTTTCAGGAAAGGCTCCCATAACAAATTAACTTTTGGTATTTCTTATGCATTCAGTGAAAATTATATTCTACCTTTCTCTCACGATGAAGTAGTTCATGGTAAGTGTTCAATGATCGGAAAAATTCCAGGTGGCTATCAAGAAAAGTTTGCAGAATTAAAGGCTTTATATGCCTATCAAATGGCATATCCAGGGAAAAAGCTTAACTTTATGGGTAATGAGATAGCTCAATTTATCGAATGGGATTTTGCCCGTCCTCTAGATTGGTTTTTACTTGATTATAATACACACCTTGGCATAAAAACTTTTGTAAAAGATTTAAATCAAATATATAAAAATCAACCAGCTCTATACCAATTAGACTCCTCTTATGATGGATTTAAATGGATAGTTGTAGATGATAGTGCTCAGAATATTTTGGTGTTTTACAGGGAAGGACTAACGAAAGAAAAAGTTATAGTAATAATACATTTTTCAGATGTAGATAGAAAGTCGTACCGATTTGGTCTGCCCGAACAAGGAGAATATGAAGTCATCTTGAATTCTAATTCAGCAAAATATAATGGGCATACAAAAATTGCATCAAAATATAGCACTGACACAATTCCTGCACACGGATTTTCTCAATCGATATCTATAGATATTGAGGGAAACTCTGCGATATACTTAAAGAAGATTACTTTGGCTAAACCTAGAAAAAGCTTAAACGCAACAAAGGAAAAATCATAAGAAATTTGTAGAAAACTAAGGAATAAATAGGGTGGTCAAATATATTAGGTAGGATGTAACTAAAAAAAATAGCATAATTATATATAACTCAGCAAAAAATATTTTATTAGGAGGATAAAAATGCCAGGAAACAAACAGTGTGTAGCCATGTTATTGGCTGGAGGACAGGGCACTAGATTAGGGGTTTTGACTAAAGAGGTTGCAAAACCTGCAGTACCATTTGGAGGAAAGTATAGGATAATTGATTTTACCTTATCGAATACTATAAACTCCGATATTGATACCATAGGGGTGTTAACACAATATCAACCTTTTGAGCTAAACCAATATATTGGAAATGGACAACCTTGGGATTTTGACCGTTTAGAAGGCGGAGCGTTTGTCTTGCCCCCATATCAAACTGCAAAGTCTGGTGAGTGGTACAAAGGCACTGCTAATGCTATTTACCAAAACATCAATTTTCTAGATAGATATGCTCCCCAGTACGTTTTAATTTTATCGGGAGACCATATTTACAAAATGGACTATAGCAAAATGCTAAGTATACACATTTCTAAGGGTGCCGATTGTACTATTGCCGTACTAGACGTCCCAATAGAACAAGCATCAAGATTTGGTATTATGAGTGCAAAGCCTGATGGAAGAATTAGTGAATTTGAAGAAAAGCCCAAACATCCAAAGTCCACTAAAGCAAGCATGGGAATATATATATTCACATGGTCTAAGCTTAAAGAATATCTTATGAAAGATGAAGAAGATAAACAAAGCTCAAATGATTTTGGGAAAAATATAATACCCAATATGCTAAAAGATGGTCAAAAAATGTATACCTATGAATTTAGTGGATATTGGAAAGATGTAGGTACAATTTCCTCTTTATGGGAAGCAAATATGGATCTTTTAAGACCTGAAAGTGGGCTTAATTTATATGATAGAAGTTGGATAATTTACGCAAGAAATGCGGCCGAACCTCCGCATTATGCTGGACCAGAATCGGTTCTTTACAAATCGGTTATTTCAGAAGGTGGTGAAATTAATGGGCAGATTTATAATTCAATTATTTCAACAGGTGTGGTCGTCGAAAAGGGCGCAAAAGTATATGATAGCGTAATAATGCCGAATGCGATAATTCGAGAGGGTGCAGAAATTAGGCACTCAATAGTGGGCTGGGGAGCCGTAATTGAACAAAATTGTAAAATTGGTGAGTTGCAAAAACAGGCTGAAGCTGGTGAGTGGAAAATTGCAGTAGTTGGTCCTAAAAAAATAGTAAAGGCAGGCACTATTATTGCAGCTGGAGAAATGGTAGGAATAGAGGGAGGAAAATAAGTATGAATAGAAAAATGATGGCTGTGCTTTTTGCAAGCGGAAATGAAAATAAATTTAATGATTTAACAATTCATAGGACTACCACTTCTATGCCTTTTGGTGGAAGGTATCGCTTGATTGATTTTTCTTTGTCTAGTTTTGTAAACTCTGGAGTTACTAGGATTGGTATCATTACTCGTAACAATTATTCCTCATTAATGGATCACATTAGGATGGGTCGTGATTGGGATTTAAATCGTAAAAATAGTGGTATTGCAGTATTTCCTCCTTTTGTTTTGAATACATCAAAAGATGTATATAAAGGCAAAATCGAAGCATTATATACAATTTTGGATTTCATAGAAAAAGCGCCAGAAGATTATGTTATTATTTCCAACGGAAATATTGCTGCAAACATTGATTTTACTGATGTAATTGATAAGCACATAGAATCAGGTGCTGATTTAACAGTACTTTGTCACGAAGCTCAGTGTGTTAATTCAAGCAAAAGATTTATAGTTAAAAAAGCAGAGAATAATATAATTACAGATATGTTTTCTGTCGAAGTCCCCTCTTCAGAACGTAGGTTAGTTTCTTTAAGCATATATGTAGTGAGTAAAGAAATCATTATGAGATGGATAGAACAAGCTTATGCAAGAGGACTAGTAGACTTTGAAACCGACATTCTCTTTAAAGAGATGAATTCTGGAAAACTTTTAGCATATGAGATTAAAGACTATGCTGCAATTATTGATGATGTTAAGACCTATTATGCCGAAAGTATGAGATTACTAGATATATCTACAAGAGAGCAATTGTTTGGCGGTGCAAGGAAAATATTTACAAAAGTTAAGGATAGTGTGCCAACAATGTATCAAGATAAAGCGGTTGTTAAGAATTCTTTAATAGCAGATGGATGCACCATAAATGGAATTGTGGAAAACAGTATTCTTTTCCGTAATGTAAAAGTTGCAGAGGGAGCGGTAATTAAAAATTGCATCATTATGGAAGATGGAATAATTATGGAAGGAAGTCAATTATCATATGTTATTACCGACAAGAAAGTAACCGTTAAAGAGAATAGGGAACTTAAAGGTTTTAGTACTTATCCAATAGTTATAGTGAAAAATAAAACCGTATAAAATGGGATTGTTCGATTGTTTTTTACAATAACATGAGTTAAATTATTTTAGGTATTGTTGTAAATCTATTGTCCTTTTATGTGGTAACTAGACGGTTTAAAGGTTGATAGAGGGCAAGTTTTAAAATAAATAGTACTAGCAATTATTCCCA
Organism: uncultured Christensenellaceae bacterium; assembly: GCA_964392385.1. Classification (GTDB taxonomy): domain Bacteria; phylum Bacillota; class Clostridia; order Christensenellales; family DTU072; genus MWEH01. The sequence goes on from CAYMPR010000011.1 coordinate 8,888, forward strand.
TCTAAAAAGGGGAGTTAGTTGCGAAGGAGAAGAAATGAAAGTTTTATATGCTACATCTGAAGCAGGGCCGTTTATTCGCACGGGAGGACTTGGAGATGTCTCCGCTGCTTTGCCTATTGCTCTCGCCCAGGAAAAAAATACTGAAGTAGCCGTAATTTTACCATATTATGATGAAATTCCTAGCAACTTTAAGAGTCACATGGTATTTTTAGGGTCTACAATAGTTCCTCTTGGTTGGCGACAACAGTATGCTGGGTTATACGAATACCACCACAAAGGAGTTTCATTCTTTTTTGTCGACAACGAGTACTACTTTAAGAGAAAAGGTCTATATGGTCATTTTGATGATGGTGAGAGATTTGCCTTCTTTTCTAAAGCTCTTCTTGAATTAATTCCATTAATGAAGTTTTATCCAGATATTATTCATTGTAATGATTGGCAAACAGCACTAGTTCCCGTAATGCTTGATGCTTTTTATCGTGCTATTCCTGAGTATTCTAATATAAAAACCGTTCAAGCAATACATAATATTGAATTTCAAGGTAGAATGGATCGCTATGTAATCGACAATGTTTTTGGCATACCTGCCTCTCATTCTTCCTTAGTTGAATATAAGGGTGATACGAATATGCTTAAAGGAGGAATCGAAGCTGCTAATAAAGTAGTTACGGTTTCACCTAGTTATGCCAAGGAAATTTTAGATCCATATTTTGCATATGGACTCGAGTTTATTTTAAACGAACGCCAGTTTAAGATTAGGGGAATACTAAATGGTATTGATACCGATTTATATAATCCTGAAAGTGATGCGGCTTTATTTAAGCATTATAGTGTAAAAAATATCGAGCAAAAAAAGGCCAATAAGAAAGGGCTCCAAAAACTACTAGGGCTTCCAGAAGATGCCAATAAACCATTAATTGGGATGGTGGGAAGATTAACTGGGCAAAAAGGTATCGATCTTGTATTAAGGGTGATTCGCGATATTTTATGTATGGATGTTCAACTAGTTATTTTAGGTACTGGGGACTGGAAGTATGAAAATGACATAAAGGAAATAGAAAAGCAATATCCTAGAAAGCTTAATGCTGCAATATCATTTTCATCCGACATGGCAAGCAAAATTTATGCAGGTTCAGATATGTTTTTAATGCCTTCAAAGTTTGAGCCTTGTGGTCTATCTCAAATGATAGCTATGAGATATGGGTCTGTGCCAATAGTCCGTGAAACGGGTGGATTAAAAGATACAGTTGAAGCATTTGACCCAACAAGTAAAAAGGGTGTGGGATTTACTTTTTATGATTTCGATGCTTGTCATATGCTTGATGCAATCACAAGAGCAGTGAAAACTTATTATGAACAACCAGAGTTATGGGAAGTTGTTCGTAAAAATGGTATGGAGAAAGATTTTTCTTGGAAAAAATCGGCAGATGAATACATGCAAATGTACAATTCTTTATAACTATTTCAACGCATATAGGCAGAAATATTAAGCTTATAAATCTATGCGAATATACTAGGAGAAAACATGGCTAAAATAACAAAAAGTGAACTAAGAGAGCTTATTGAAGACAAGCTTGCGAGTAATTTTGGGGTAAAATACAAAGAAGCCTCGGAAAATATTATGTATCGTGCATTATGCCTGGTAATTAAGGACATACTAACTGAAAAAAGACTCGATTTTAAGGCAAAAGTTAGGAAAAAAGAATACAAACAGGTATATTATATGTCGATGGAATTTCTTCTTGGGAGATCATTAAAGAATCACCTTTACAACTTGGGGCTACTGGAAATTGCGACAGACTGTATAAATGATTTGGGTTTTTCCATTGAAAAACTAATGGACTTTGAACCTGATGCTGGCTTAGGAAATGGCGGACTTGGCAGGCTTGCAGCAGCATATTTAGATAGTTTAACAGCCAGAAATTATGTTGCCAGTGGATTTTGCTTAAGATATGATTACGGCATTTTTTCTCAAAAGATAGTTGATGGTTGGCAAATGGAGATGCCAGATGAGTGGTTGAAAGAAGGAGATGTTTGGTTTAACGCAAGAAGCGAACAGTGCACTATTAAATTTGGCGGATATATAGAAGAAAGGTGGGAGGATGGTAAGCTTAAAATCGAGCATAAAGGCGCTACAGAAGTAATCGCAGTCCCTTACGATGTTAATGTAAGCGGATATAATAGCGATGCTGTAAACGTATTAAGACTATGGAGTGCTACAGCATCTGTTCAACTCGATATGTCTTTATTTTCACGTGGTGAGTATTTAAAAGCCATAGAGGCTAAAGCTATAGCTGAAGCAATCTCAAAAGTTTTATATCCTGCTGATAATCACTATGAAGGTAAGAGCTTAAGACTTAAACAACAATACTTTTTTGTTTCAGCTAGCATTCAAAGTATTTTAAACAGGCATTGGAAACAGTACGGCTCTTTAGAGTCATTTTCCAGTAAAGTAGCAATTCATATTAACGACACTCATCCTACCCTCTGTATCCCAGAGCTAATGAGGATTTTGCTTGACGAATATGGTTATGATTGGGATAAGGCATGGAAAGTTGTTACTGAAACTATCAGTTATACAAATCACACTGTTATGCAAGAAGCCTTGGAAACATGGCCAGAAGGGCTTTTCTCCTCGCTTTTACCTCGAATTTATCAGATAGTGAAAGAAATAAACCAAAGATGTTGTGCAAATCTTTGGAATGCATATCCTGGTGATTGGGAAAAAATTGCCAATAACTCAATAATCTCGGATGGAGAAATTAGAATGGCTAATTTGTGCCTTGCATCAGCGCATACGGTTAACGGGGTTTCAGCACTTCACACAAACATATTGAAAAAGACAATATTTGCCGATTATTACAAAATAGAACCTGATAAATTTATTAATGTTACAAATGGAATTACGCATAGAAGATGGCTTGCTCAAGCAAATCCACTCCTTTCAAATTTGATAACAGAACTCATTGGAAATAAGTTTTTAACAGATGCAAGTGCTCTTGAAAAACTTGAAAAGTTTCAAGGAGATCACGATGTTTTAGACCGTTGGCAACAAATAAAATACAAAAATAAGCAGAGATTAGCCGAGTATATTTACAAGTCCAATTGTGTGAAAGTTGATCCAGCTAGCATTTTTGATGTGCAAGTAAAAAGACTCCACGAATATAAACGCCAACTATTAAATGCGTTCAATATCTTAAATTTATATTTTAGGATAAAAGAAAATCCCGATTTAGATGTTACGCCTAGAACATTTATTTTTGGTGCAAAAGCGGCGAGTTCTTACTATATGGCCAAATTAATTATTCGCTTGATATATATGATAGGTGAATTAGTTAACAACGACCCTGAATTAAAGGGCAAAATTAAGGTAGTTTTTCTAGAAAACTATCGTGTTAGTTTAGCCGAAATTATTATGCCTGCTGCAGAGATAAGCGAACAGATTTCAACCGCGGGTAAAGAAGCCTCAGGTACAGGGAACATGAAGTTTATGATTAATGGCGCTGTAACTATCGGCACAATGGATGGTGCGAATGTTGAAATACACGAAAGAGTCGGCGATGAGAATATTTTTATTTTTGGACTTTTAGCCGATGAGGTTGAAAAACTAAGAACTGAATATAATCCAACTGAATATTATTCACACGACGAAAGAATTGGCAACATTATTTCTCTACTTAGAGAGGGCATAAAGGGAGTTAAATTTGGCGAAATAGCGGATAGTTTAACACTTGGTAAAGGTGGAAATGCTGATCCATATTTTGTTCTTGCGGATTTTGCAAGCTATGTTAATGCTCAAGATGCCGTAGATGTTGCATATAAGGATAAATATAGATTCCAAAGAATGTCACTGAAAAACACTGCAAGGGCTGGGTTCTTTGCTGCCGACAGAAGTGTTGAGGAATATGCAACAAAAATCTGGCGACTAGAAAAAGATAAATAAAAAGACGATATATTACTATTTCATATCAATTACTTTTAGGATATTGGAGAGCCAGTATCCTAAAAATTGTAAATTAAGATTGGCTCTTTTACTATTACTGACAGGGAAATTTCTTTTTATCTAATTTGTATATAAGGATGCTATGCTCTCTTTTAATCCTAGAAAAAATGAATATAAAAACCCTTTTGGTGCAGTTTCAACTGGTCAGCAAATCAGCTTCACTTTCCCGATAAATAAAGCTATTTCTTTATTTTCAGTAAGTTTAATATTGCGTAAAGACAATATTATAAAAAATATCCAAATGAGATATCTTGGCGAGGAAGGGGAAGAAAATCTTTTTGTATGCGGCTTTTCTCTTGATAAAGAAGGTATCTATTACTATAGGTTTGAGATTTATACACAAGAGGGCACAATTTTTGTTGGGAAAGGAAGAGACTCAAAAGCATTAATTGGAGATTGGTTGCCTGAATGGCAACTTACAGTATTTGAGAACAGTTTTTCTACACCTGAATGGATTAAAGGGGGAATTATATATCACATTTTCCCGGATAGATTTCAAAGAATCGAAGATAAAAAAAGGCCTAAAAGAGGTGTTTTCAAATCTTGGTATCAGATGCTTTCAATTGGTGATCAAACGGGCTATAGGGCAGATGATTTTTATGGGGGAAATATTAAAGGAGTAATCGATAAAATCCCATACTTGAAGTCTTTGGGCATAACTGCAATATATTTTTCTCCAATTTTTGAGAGTTCAAGCAATCACAGGTATGATACGGGAGATTATTTCAAAATTGATGATCTTTTTGGTACAGAAGAAGAATTTAAAAATCTCCTATCAATCGCGAAAAAAGAAGGAATTTCAATTATCCTTGATGGCGTCTTTAATCATACTGGTGCAGATAGCATCTATTTTAACAAATTCAACCATTATAATTCACTAGGTGCTTATCAATCTAAGGAAAGCAAGTACTACGATTGGTTTACTTTTTATGATTGGCCCGATAAATATGAATGTTGGTGGGGAGTTACAGTGGTTCCAACTATATCTCGAAAAGCTAAAGGTTTTCAAGAGATGATAGTTGAAAAAAATGGTGTTATAGATAAATGGACTAGTTTAGGCGTTAGTGGTTGGCGGCTAGATGTGGTTGATGAACTATCTTCAGACTTTGTGGAAGAGATTAGAAAATCATGCAAAAAAATAGATAAAGATACACTTGTTATTGGTGAAGTTTGGGAGGATGCTAGTACAAAAGAGAGTTATGGCGAAAAGAGGAAATATTTACTTGGAAAACAGCTTGATGGAGTTATGAATTATCCTTTTAAAGATGCCATTATCGAGCTAGTAAAAGATGGAAAGGTCGAAAGCTTTATTAATACAATTTATGAAATATGCGAAAATTATCCCAAATGTGTACTTGATGTTTGCATGACACTACTTGGCTCCCACGATACTATAAGGATAATAAATGAGCTTTCAGTTGTTAATAAGCCCAAGACTAAGTTTTCTAGAAGTATTTATAGGCTATCACCAGAACAGTACAAAAAAGGAAAGGATAGGCTAAAAATTGCATCCATTATTCAATATATTCTCCCTGGAGTTCCAACCATTTATTATGGCGATGAAACGGGGATGCAAGGATTTGAGGATCCCATGAATAGGAGTACATTCCCGATAACTGGGGGCGACCTAGACTTAGTTGAGCATTATAATAAATTAGGAAAGTTTCGGCAAAAACATAATCAAATGTTAGTGAATTCTGGAATTGAACTTTATTTCAGAGGAAATCTGTTGCACATCTTAAGAGGTAGTTTGCATTTGATAGTTAATTTATCAGGGGCAATTATTAGCTTGGATTATGTTGTAAAGGATGAAATCACTGGAGAAGAACACCAGTTTATACAAAGTGAGCAAGCAATAGTGTTTTTAGAGAAATAATTCCACTAAAAGGGTTTTATTGTCAAAAGGCAAACTATATAGATAGATACCATTTGGAAAATTTTCTTCTTGTAATTCAAAATTATCGATATAAAAATGTATAGATTTTACTCTATTGTATGCAATTATATTTTTGCTAAAAAGGTCCATAAGTCTATGGAATTTTGCTATTTTAGTATTATTATTCTTTATCTATGAACTTAAAGTTATCATTTTCTCGGCCTAGAGTTGCCTTTGCCATTTCACGTAGTTTAAACTTTTGGACTTTTCCACTACCCGTCGTAGGAAATTCTGTAATAAACTCGACATAAGTTGGCACTTTATGTATGGCCATATTATCGGATATGTATTTTTTAACCTGTTCCGCTGTAAGATTTGATCCCTCTCGCTTTATGATGAAGGCATAGGCCTCTTCACCATATTTTGGGGAAGGCACAGCCACTACTTGTGAATCAACAATTTCTGGATGATTATATAAAAAGTCTTCTATTTCTTTTGGAAAAATATTTTCTCCTCCACGGATTATCATATCTTTAATTCTACCAGTAATTTTGTAGTAACCCTCCGAATTTCTTACTGCCAAATCTCCAGTATGAAGCCAGCCATCTTTGTCTATTGCCGCAGAGGTTGCTTCGGGCATGTTGTAATAGCCCTTCATAACATTATATCCTCTTACAACAAATTCACCGGGCGTACCATCGGGTAAATCTTCATAAGTATTTGGATCTACAATTTTTGTTTCCATATTTGGTAGTTGCTTTCCAATAGAATTAACTCTCATATCAAAGGGGTCATCGGTTTTTGTCATAGTGCAAGCAGGAGAGGATTCAGTTTGGCCATATGTAATTGTAATCTCTTTCATGTTCATTTTTTCCATAACATTTTGCATAATAACAGGGGGACATGGCGAACCTGCCATAATACCTGTACGAAGAGAAGAAAAGTCATATTTATTGAAATCTCTATGTTCAAGGATTTTGATAAACATAGTTGGTACTCCATGAACTGCTGTGCAATGTTCATATTCTACTGCATGCATAACTTTCATGGGCGTGAAATACAAAAGTGGGACCATCGATGCACCATGGGTTAGTGCAGCAAGTACAGCAAGTACCATCCCAAAACAATGGAAAAAAGGAACTGGAATGCATAGTCTATCAAGATGCGAAAAGCGCATACAGTCACCTATTGCCATACCATTATTTACTAAATTATTGTGAGTAAGCATTACTCCTTTGGGAAATCCAGTAGTTCCACTAGTATATTGCATGTTAATAACATCATCGGGCAAAAGGACGTTTTTAGCAAAATTATATTGCTCATTACTAATTAAAACACCAAAGGAGGGTATTTGTGTCCAATTATACATTCCATCATACCAGTTATCAAAAGAGACAACCATTCTTAGTTCAGGAATTCTAGTTGATTTTAATTTTCCAATCTTACATGTTTTAATTTCAGGGCATAAAGATAGAATGATTTTTTCGCAATCTATGTCTTTAATTCCATCGCAAACGAATAGTGCCTTACTATCGGATTGAGTAAGAATATACTCAAGTTCTGATTCCTTATAATTGGTGTTGACTGTAACAAGGACTATTCCTACTCTTGCCGATGCAAACATTAAAATTAACCATTCAGGATAATTAGTGGCCCAAACTGCTACGTGGTCGCCCTTTTTTAGGCCCATACCTAACAAACCTCTTGCAAAATCATCGACTTCTTTGTTGAACTCATAATATGTTTTATTATAGTTCATCTCGATATATTTTATAGCAGGTCTTGTAGGATAGGTCTTAGCAACCTCTTCTAGTAATTCTCCTATAGTAATGTTTAATAGAGCTCCCATTTTTTCCCCATTCAGCGTGTAAGTTTATAAAATCAATATATTTCTAAGTGTGATAAAAACAAGTTACATATATTCTTGCTTAATTACTCCATAACCAACATAACTCGGTCTACCTGAGCAGATGTTTTCCTTAAGTTTTGTTTGGAATGAAGTTCTGCATTCAAAATCATCTAAGTTCTTTTTGTTCTTGTGTTCGCCAAAGACAAATCTGATGCAATCATAAGATCTAACACGAATAATAATGTTAAAAGAATTTTGAAAAGCAATAATGTTAGATTCTGCTGGAAGAATTTTAGGCAAAACAATATTATCAAGCATCCATGAACCACAAGTAATATGTCTATATTTGTAATCTGGAAAATATTTTTTAAAAAACGTTTTTGCTTGGTCGAAAGAATCGAGGCAATCCTTAAAAACTAGTCTGTCTCCACGAGGTATGTGAATTTCCAAAATATCTTCAAACATTCTTAAATTATATTTTTTAGAGAAGAGCATAGCTTTACCAAATTTAAATTGCAACCTACCAAGTCTAAAAATATTACATTCGATGTTGTTGTGAAGCCAGTTAATCTCTTTTACCCCAAATCCCCCAAAGATTTCTTTGTATCGATAAGCCCAAATTTTAATATCAAGTAATGTGTCAAACATTATGTTTAATGGGATGTTGTGAGCTTTGTAGAACTCCTCAGCGATATCACAATAGTTTAAATAGCAAACCAAATTCAGCATCATGTCTTTTTTAGCAAAAAGTACCTTATTTTTATTGTCGAAAGGGACTATTGCTTCAATTGCAGGAGAAAACTCGGAAATTTTATCTAGCCACTCTTGTGAAAAACCTAATTTTTCGGCCCAACTAAGTGCCTTTTCTATTATTGGATTTGCCATGATGATACTCCTATTAAAACATTATAATGAGATGTCAAAAAGTTGACACATAATTAAAAAAACATCGCTATTGTCGATTATAGCAGGAAGTTCTCCTGTTCCTGGTCCATAGATAAAGTAAGGTACATTTCTGATAGTATGAGTTGAGGTTTTTACCCATGAATTAGAAATATCTTGGGCTTCTGGATTTGCTGGAATTCTAATTCTACTGGTTTCATGGTCAGCAAGCACAATAACTGTTGTGTTTGGTGTTGCTTTTGCGTAATTTAGAGCAACTGCAATTGCATCATCAAAAGCAGTCAATTCGTTTATCATCATTTGGATATCTTTATCGTGACTAGCAGTATCAATTTTAGCACCTTCTACCATTAGGAAAAACCCATTATCATTATTTTTTTCAAGTACACTCAACGCTTTATCAGTAAGAAAAGCTAAAGTTCTATCATTTCCTATGGTACTTATTCCATCATCAGGCAAAATGCAGAAAACCTGATCTTTTTGAGCTTCTTCTAGTTCAGAAAAGCTTACGCAGTAATCTCGGGTATCGTTTGCTATAATTTGTGAATGCTCAAGATAATACTCTTGTCCCAAACCAAATAATACATCTAAATTTGAACTTGATATTTGTTGCAATGCAATTTCTGATTGTAAACTACGTTTTTTTACATGTGAAGAAAATGATGCTGGAGTTGCATCGGTTACTGATTTTGTAGTAACAATGCCTGTTTTTTTACCTTTCTCTTGAGAGTATTCAACTATGGTTTTAAGGGAATCACCATTACCATAGGAAATTCTCCCATTTCCTACTTTTCTGCCTGTTGCCATAGCGGTTGCAGCGGCAGCGCTATCAGTGGGGCCTGGAGTAAGAGATCGTGTAATCACCTCTCCAGATGATGAAAATTTAGAAGTGAGAGTTAATTCCTTACCTTCATAAATTTTTGCCACCTCAAGATGATTTTCTCCCATTCCATCGCCCACCATTAAAATAATATTTTCAGCATTAGATATTACCAAAGGATTTTTCGAATAATTATCGTAGTAATATACACAGAACAAAACTATACTCGAAGCGAAAATCACAACAAGTATACTAGCTATTACTATCCATAATATTTTATTCTCTCTTTTAAGGTTTACTTCTCTAGCCATAAAATAAATCTCCTAGTACTTATCATACATTGTAATATTATACACAGAAAAAACATTTTCAAAAAGCGAATTACGGCTCAAGTTCCCTAGCGCGCCTTCAATCAACTGATTTTTATCAATAAGTTCCAACTTAAACAAGCATTTTTCAATACGATTTAAAAAAGAGTTGCCTAATTGACTGACATCAACTTTATTGAAAAAACTAACTCTCTTACAAATGCCATCATTAACTGAAACTAAGTACAAATTTTCTCCAATATCAAAGCATATTTCACCTCTTAAGGATTTATTATAAAGAGAATTCTTTAGTAAGTTTGTAGTGTCACATACTCTTGCCATTGCATATTCATTAGTTGCAAAAAGATCAGAGTTATCATAAAGAGAAGATGATTGATGTGAAGCAGGATTATAGAAAAAATCAAGGTTAAAATTGTTGCAACTCTTCGAGATTGGGGAAATAATATTTTTGAAAAAAGCAGCAAACTCCTCAATTGATTTCAAAGGTATTATGGTCTCTTTCACTTCGTCGGTTGAGTACAAAATATAGCCTATAGGTTTCCCTGACATAAGAATTAGTAACCCATTACCTGAGTCAGTAAAATGCTCTAAAAACATATCCTTAAAATATTTTGTGTCACGAAGCTGATAACATAATTCTTGATTTTTCGCTTTATTATATATATCTTTACAAATCCTATAGTCTTTAACCGAGAGAGGCTTGTACGAAAAATTTGTGTTGATTTCCGTATCCATAGCAACGGGTTCTAAGCTTTTGGCTAATAATAGAGAATTGATTACACTTTCTATATTTCTACTTTTTTTAAACGAAACATGTGAATTATCTATTGCTGTTGTAGAAGAATTATCTATTGCTGTCGTAGGAGAATTATCTATTGCTGTCGAAGGAGAATTA
>CAYMPR010000011.1:19662-26812 GCA_964392385.1 uncultured Christensenellaceae bacterium
AGAATTATCTATTGCTGTCGTAGGAGAATTATCTATTGCTGTCGAAGGAGAATTATCCATTGCAGTTGATGAGTTGCTTGAAACCACAATTGTTTTGACATAGGATACTGTTTGAAAAGACTGCTTCCGATAGAAATCATGGTTAAAGGGGTAAAGCAGGGCAAAAGGAGCTCTTTTTTTTGTCCAAAATAAAATACATTCATCTAAAAGCTTTTTAGCAATTCCCCGGTTTCTAAAATCGGAATGTGTTGCAACACCAGTAATAAAAGGTATTGTAATCTTATTTTTACCGAGTTTAAGTTTCATCGGTCGAGAGTAAAGTACGCCAACAATTTTATCGTTGAACTTTTCTAGAAAGCAAGTTGACTTTTTCAACCTATATCGTAAGAAATGGTTAATGTAATTTTCGCCATCATTAAAGCATAGTAAGTGCAGGTGCTTCAATTCGGCAATTTCGAGCTTTGATAAGTTGTTTTTTTGCATACTAATATCATACCCAATAACCATTAATTTAACAATATGCAATGGTTATATTAAAATGAACTGATTACCTTAAATTTTGTTTCAATGATTGCATTAAAATATTTGTATTCAATCAAAGCGTGAACCTAATATATTTGGGATGAAATATTACTGTTTTTGGGAAAAATTCACTAACTCAACACCTAATGTGCCCGTAATATATGTTGATTTTTCAATACTCTTTATATATAATAACTATGTTAATAAGGGAGAATTCTCTTTGCTATAGTCATCTTTGATAATATATGGAGCCTAAAATGATCAAAAAACTGGCCTTAACACTTATCCTTCTTCTATCTGTTATCGGGATAGTTGTGCTAACGGCTTGTTCGGATGTTCAAATTGAAAGTATTTCTATAGATCCATCAAGTGAATTTAAAACCGAGTATTCAGTAGGCGATGAGCTTGACTTAACTGGAATTCTTATTGTCATAAAAAGAACTGATGGGATTGAATCCACTGTTGCACTTACCGATATTAGGCAAGATATTACTGTTTTGAATTTTAAAAGTGACAAACCCAAAGAATCTCTAGCTGTTATTGTTGAGTACAAGGGACAACAAGCTCAGTTCGAAATTTCAATTAGTGATGTTATAAGTTCCTCTCTAAAATATAGTGTATCATTCGAAACTGGGGAGGGAAATCAAGTAGTTGAGCCACAAGAGGTCTCGAATTTTGGAACAGCGTCATTACCTGCTGACCCAGTTAGACCAGGGTATGCTTTTGATGGTTGGTATAAGGAAAGAACGTATAACAATCCTTGGAATTTCAACGTTGATAAAGTTGTTTCTGACACGGTTTTATATGCTAAATGGGCAAAGGTTTACACGGTTACTTTTTATCCCACAGAAGGCGATGATTTAACTCCGATTGTTCGCTATGTGAAAGCGGGAGATACGCTAAGTAGTGTACCTTCAGTTCCAGAAATTGATGGTAAAGTAGGAACTTGGGCAAGATCTGTTTTTAGCAATATACAATCGAATATATCCACAGAGAGTGTCTATGTCGTAAAAACATTCACCGTAACATTTTGCTACATGGATACTGATGGAACGACCTTAAAAGTTCTACGAGTTTTTAATAATGTTCCTTATGCGACAAATATGTCCACTAGTCCTGAGTATTCTGGAGAAATTTTGAAGGTAACTCCTCCAACTTACATTAACAACACACGTTTTTCTGGAAATTGGAACACCGCTTTTAACAACATCGTAAGTAATTTAACCGTTCAAGCAGTTTATATTAGCAAAGAATATGATATTAGTTTTAATCTTAATTATGAAACCGAAAACAATGTCTTTACTTCTTATGAGGATGTAGTTCATGGCAATGTCATTGAGCCACCTGTAGAATCTCCAATTCGCCCAGGGTTTTCCTTTGCTGGATGGTATAAAGATGCTGGTTGTACACTAAGCTGGAACTTTGAATTAATGACAGTAGGTAGAGATGAGACACTGTATGCTAAATGGATAAAAGAATACCAAGTGTATTTTTTAATTTCCCCCCAAGATTCTCCTTACTTTCCCAATATTACAAATACTCAAGTTTTTCAAGAGGACGGAATTGATGTAACATATAAAGTTTATCAGAAATTTCCAGTTCGAGAAAATCAAAGCATTACTAAGCCTGATTCTCCCAAACGCACAGGATACACATCAATTTGGGACACTGATGATGCTGCCTTCAATCCAGTTCTTAGCGACCTTAAAGTCGTTGCATTATTTACCATAGAAAATTATTTGGTCGAATTTTGCACAGAAGATGGGACGGTTATAGATTCTCAGACCATACCTTATGGCGAATCTGCAGTTGTTCCACAAACTGTTCCGCCAAAAACAGGATATAACTTTAGCGAGTGGCGAGAAGATTACACTCAAATTTCTGGGAATTTAAAAGTATTCCCATCATATATTCCTAAGGAAGTTAACGTTAGAATTTACCCAAGAGGAACCTATGTTAATCCTGAGACAGGGCAAAATTATTATGAGGTTACATCTTCATTTGATAGTTTGATTGAGTTGCAAGATCCCGTACCAATATACGCTAACCATCAATTCGAGAACTGGTATACAGATGAGATTTTAGCCACAAAATGGGTTCTTTCAACGGATATTATTAAGCAAGAAAGCCAAGTTAATCTATATGCAAACTGGTTAAGTATTTACAATGTTAGGTTTGAAGATGAAGAGGGCAATCTTGTTTCAGGTGGACTATTTGAAGTTGTTCACGGTGGAAAAATTTCCTCAATGCCTAATGTTCCTGCAAAAACAGGACAGACTGGTAAGTGGTACATTTATGAAAATGGTGTTTTCGGTGCTGAGGCCACTCTAAACTATTGGAATGCCAAAGCAATTGAAAAGAATACATTTGTTAGACCAAAGTATGAGACAATCAAGTACTTAGTATCATTTGTTGTAGATGCACAACAAACAATTACTTCTAATGTTGAGCATGGACAAACCTGCACTACTCCTAATCAAACCTCTGTTACAAATTATCTCTACGATAGGGGCAAAATTTTTGAGAGATGGGAACCCGAAGGGCCTCTCTCTCAACCTGTTGTATCTAATCTCACCTTTAATGCTATCTCCTCTCTTAGAACATTCACTGTTGTATGGCGAGATGCAAACAATAATCCAATGCACACTGAAAATTCCGTTGTATATGGTTCAAACGCTGAGTCTATCTTTAATGCTTTAAATATTCCGAGACCAGAAAAAGAGGGACATTCCTTTACTGGTTGGTCAGTTGTGCTTTCTGACCCTGCTGGGCCAGAGTATGGAATGAACCCTGTAAGAAGCAATTTGACACTAGGCCCTAACTATCAAGTTAAGAGTTTTGTGTTAAATGCTTCGAATCTTTACTCCCCTGAAGGTAAAATTGAAAATGAAAATATTACAGACCAATATAACTCCTTTGCTTCTTTTGGAAGTGCTGAGAGTGATATCTTAGATCCAATTAGGACTGGTTATACATTTACAGGTTGGAATTCTTCGAGATTTGTAATAGAGAGAACTTTTTACAATGGCGTGTATTATTGGGTAATTACTAATCCTAACACTGCACAAGTCGGAACAAAATATTATGATAACGGAAGGTTAATCCTTTATAAAAACGAGATATATCGTGAGGATTTCCCCAATGACCCAAGGTTAGGACAAGAAAGCTGGCAGAACTCCTGTGGGAAATTAGAAATGAACACAGAAAATGGTTGGCTTGATCTAATTGCTAACCCTCAAAGTTTAGGTGTTAAATCAATCGCTCTTCCTGGGGAACTAATACATGTTTATGGAGAAGATGCGGATTATTCAGCAAGATACCAAATTAATTCTTATACAATATCATTCAACGTAAGTCCATTTGCTGGTGATCCACCCTTACCCTTTACGGCTACATACGGAACATTACCTGTGGTTCCTCAATCACCTAATTGGCCTGGCTATGTGTTTTTAGGGTGGTTTTTAGAAAGTGAGTTTACTAACAGGTGGGACACAATTGGTGGACTTTCGACGCAACCCCTTAGTTCAAGCTATACCGTTTATGCTAGGTGGGAAGCTGCTACTGTCGGCGCCACTCAAGGTATTACTTATGCATTAAATGATCAATCAACTGGCTATATTGTTACAAATATGGCAAATGTGGAAAGCTCTCTAACTGATGTTATTGTTCCTAACTACTATAATGGTTTACCAGTTATAGGAATTGGCTATAGAGCGATTTATTCTAACCCTACTCTTGCAAATAATCTTGTAAGTATTAATCTCCCCAACACACTATATCAAATAGCAAATAATGCTTTTGAAGATTGTATTTCATTAGTTTCAATTGAAATTCCAGCATACGTAAGGATTATTACTGATAACGCATTTCATGGTTGTGTGAACCTCGAGTCTGTTGAGTTTAGGCAAGGAACTGAATTACAAGAAATAGGTAATTTTGCCTTTAGTGGCAACACTAAATTAGCAGATATTGTTTTACCTGATTCTTTAATAGCAATTGGTGAAAAAGCATTTTATGGCTGTAATGAACTGATATCTATTCAAATCCCAGCTTCAGTTATATCAATTGGTAATAATGCATTCGCTAGCTGTGCTAAACTTGCAAACGCATTTTTCCTGTCCGCATCTCCAATTAATCTTGGCTCGGATGTGTTTATGCGTTCGGGATCATCTTATAACTTCCTTAAAGTGTATGTTAATGAGGTTTCTTTGTATGCCTCAGGAAGTTCTTGGGCTAACGATAATTGGCATATCCTATATGATATTGGTAAAATTATAAACATTGAAGATGTGTCAGTTGATGGATTATGGTCTTTTGGATTTGATGGTACAAGCGTGAAGCTTATACAATATTTAGGCAGTGAAGAAATAGTAACGGTTCCTTCAAGACTTTTGACATACTACGATGATGATGAATACTCTGTCTCAAGAATTTCGAATTATATTTTTGATGAAAGGATAAAGCAAGTATCCTTTGATTCAACCGTAGAATTTGAAAAAGAGGCATTTAGTTGTGCACCTCTACTACAAAACATTACATTACGTGTGGTTGAAAATTATATTCCTTCTGCAAACTTTGATTTATCTTATGTTTATAATTCGGGGGGCGTAAACCTTACGAAGTTTTCCGTTTCATCCTCCAAACCGTTAATAGATATATTTGGTGGCGTACTACCCACTAAACTCAAAGAAGTGGAAATAATTGAGAAGGATGAGTATATCGTTGCTAATATGTTTATGAATTGCACCAGTATTGAGACTGTTAGATTTAACACATCGATTTTAGAAATTAGGCAAAATGCTTTCTATGGTTGTACTTCTTTGCAATCGGTTTATATAAAGACAAGAATAGGAAGTGTTTTAACAACTATTGGCGCTGATGCTTTTTACGGAAATTATTCACTTGATAAATTTTATATATCTGATGAAATTGACATTGAAGTCATGGTGGAAGGGTTACCAAAAGAAATAACTTCAATTGGCCAAAATGCATTCCATGGCACTAAATGGTTAAACGATCAACCTAGTGGTATGGTAATAATTGGTGATGGAATTCTCTATACATATAAGCAACATGTCTCTTTATCCAAAGTAGTCATAATTCCTGAAGAAGTAAAAATCATTATGGATAGGGCTTTTTATGGTAATACCTATATTACCCATGTAATCCCAGAAAATATAATGTCAGCTCAATTAAAATATATTGGAGAAAGTGCTTTCCGTTATTGTTCAGCCTTAGAAGCTGTTGCTGTACCAGCTGGATTTATCAGCTTTGGAAACTATGCATTTGAGTCAGCTACTAAACTAGGAACATTGGTACTATTTGACGCAACTTTTGCCCCTCTTATGGGCGCTGATTTCATTGCCAACACATTGAGAAGGGGTCAAATGGGCTCGACTGTTCCTGGAATAGAATTGTTTGTGGATTATGACCTTGATGTGGTTGCAAGAGCAGTTTACGATGGAATGAGTAATTCCCTCGGAATTGGAGTAAATTACGTTCAGGGCTTAAATATTTCATATGGTCCAGACAATAATAATTATTGGATATATTCAGATGGCAGTATTGCTGGAACAAAGATAATTAAATTTTTCGGCATTTTAACTGATTGTTTTGTCCCTGAAAGCATTGAAAACGCAGTAACTGAAATTGCTAATAACGCATTTTCACGTGCGATTTCACAGCTTGGTTTACATATCACTGCAAGTGCTGAACCTTATGCATTTGCTGGCCTTACAAACCTTACAAATCTAACAATATCTGCACCTAACTTTGCATCTGTAAATATGGATTCAGATTTACTTTATTCATTGCTTAATGCCAATAGCGCTCTTACTTCTATTTCTTCAGCAGCTACCTATAGCATTAAAGAAGTACTTGAAGGTAGAGTTTTGCCAAGCCACATAATCACAGTGAATATTTTGGAAGATCAAGAAGTTGTGGAAGCGGAGTTTTTAAAGGATTGTAGTGGGGTTCAATATATCAACATTCTAAGTATTGTTGACGATGAACTATTGGCTACACCTTTGGAAACCGAACTTGATTTAGCTACAATAACTGAAAGAAATATACTAATCCAACAAATTAAACAAAGAGCTTTTTCTGGAACAGGATGGATGAATAACATACCTCAAGATTTTATTGTAGTTTTGGATGGAGTATTGGTCGATTATAAAGGTGTCAATAATGTGCTAACCATTCCTACCTCGGTAAAAACAATTGGCTATGGAGTATTCAAGGAAAATACCAAAGTAGAAATTGTTTATATTCCAAGTAGTGTAGTAACTATTGAAGGTGAAGCATTTGCAGATTCAATTAATCTTACAAAAGTATTTTTAGCTCATGAAGTAACTATTCCTGATGTGGAACAAAATAGTTTTACCGTTGGATATGGCAGGGAAATATTTGTTAAAGAGACTAAACTTGCAGATTATCAAGCAGACACTACTGGCTGGCTTACCTTTGCGCCTAAAATAGAACCTGATATACCTTTAATTACAAAAGAAATAGAGAGAAACTTTAGAAGATCATCTCTTGGAAATCTTTTGCTTGAAGTAAGAATTAAGAGTTACCTAATTGATACTCAATCATCCGGAGGAAGCGCTTGCTTATTGACTTGGCATAGAGA
>CAYMPR010000011.1:26912-28575 GCA_964392385.1 uncultured Christensenellaceae bacterium
CTTTTATTAATAATTCAGGATTGTCGAGACTCAATTATCTTGGAAGTGTTAAATTAGATGATCTTTTAGAGATAGTACTAGAGGGAGACCCTGGAGATTTGAATTTAAGACCAGAGTCACTTAGTGAGGTTGGGATTATTTCCGGCGCTCTATCAACAGTTGATGAAATGCTTAAGGACTGGGTGCAAATATCTACGGTTTATTTCCCACAAAGCATACTCTCACTTGGCGTGAATTCGCTACATGATACTTCATGGTATGCTAATTACTATAGCACAAATTATGGCAGCGATTTTGTCGTTGCTGCAGATAAGGTCTTGTATCAATATAAGGGAACATCAACAACTGTAATGGTCCCAGCCAATGTTCAAATTATAAATACAGGCGCGTTTAGCCAAGCCTCTGGGACGCCAGGAGCTTGGGTGTGGAATAGTTCTTTAGCTATTACTACTCTTAGATTTGCTCAAGGAAGTAGAGCTCATTCCATATTAGCCCATGCCTTCCATGGCTGTTCAGCATTGAATAACTTTAATGCATCAGAGAATTTAAGATTCGTAGGGGATGCTGCTTTTGAGGGTACACAGTTTGTGGTTGAAAACGATTTACTTATAGTTGGAGGATCTTTTGCCCAAGGTAAGACGGTTGTAAAATATGTAGGAAACACTAGTGTAACTTCAATAACTTTACCTGCAGATGTGAAGACAATAGCAGCAGGGGCTTTCAAAAACTTGACGTCGCTTCAATCAGTATCTTGGGGCGGAGAAGCCTCGATGCTAACACATATTGGAGAAGAAGCTTTTTATGGGTGTACTCTTCTTGCTACATTGCCTCTTAGCGAATTTTCTGCCTCTACACCTAATCTCTCATCTATTGGTAAAGATGCATTTTATGGCACAACGTTTATTAACCCTAACGCTACAATGAAATATCTTAGAGCAGATGGGAAATATGTTCTTTATAGACGCCAAGGCGCGGGCCCATTTATTGTTGATATTAGTTTGTATTCTGTTACTCCTGGCGGCATTTCTGATGCCCCTGCAGTAGAATTAAACGCTGGTGCTAGCTTATCTCAAAGAGATATGTACTCACTACTCTCAATGCCCTCAGTTGTCAATTTTAAGTCAGATGGTAGTACTGCCATAAAGGATTTAATTGGGTCAAGTGAAATATTGACTAATATAACGGCACTATTTTTCTTTGACAATGTCACGGCAATTACTAGTGATTATGCTAAAGGTTGGTACTCTATTTCTAGTATTAACTGGCCTGTTTCTGGTCTTAGCTCTGTGGGAAGAGATGCTTTTACTGGGACTAGTTGGATTGAATCAGTTCAAAACGATTATGTTACTCCTGGAGGAGCAAACCCAGCGGGAATACTAATTAAATACAAAGGGGTATCGCCAACAGTATATATCGACCATCGAATTACCTCACTAAGTGCAGACGCCTTTAGAGGTAATGAAGACATTACTTCTGTTGAATTTGCACCTCTTTCACCCATTGCAGAATTCCCTCCAAGTGCTTTTTCAGGCTGCTTAAAGCTTGAAGATATAATAGGAATACCTTCCTCCGTATCTTCAATTGGTCAAGATGCGTTTAAAGATACTCCTTGGCTTGCAAGTAAGGATGGATTAGTAATAATTAATGGTTTGTTAGTTGCATA
>CAYMPR010000011.1:28675-35631 GCA_964392385.1 uncultured Christensenellaceae bacterium
TAAGTTTAGTGCAGACCTCCACAAATGGTGGATTTATTACTTATGAAGATAGCTACCTAAAGATATACAAGCTAATTAGCTATGTGGGTACAAAAACCACAGTTACACTTCCTTCTCAAACAACGGAAATAGGGCCATATACTTTTAGAAACAATAGATCAATTATTAGAGTAACTATCGATAAAGGTCTAAATATTCCGAGCTTGGCTTTTGACGGATGTAGTTCACTTTCTACAATCGATATTAGTATTAATGCATCAATACAAGATAACGCATTTAAAGGGACTCCTTGGTATACTTCAAGAGTCGATGAATTTGTACTTGCAGGTAATGGATATCTAATCAAATATAATAGACCTAGTGGTGTAACTGATGTGGTTTTGCCCTCTAGTGTTAAGGGCATTACTAGTGATGTATTTAGGAACAATTCAATAATTACTTCTATCGATTTTAGAAATACTTCAATCCAGGAAATCCCTTCCTATGCATTTTCTGGTGCTACAAACCTATCAACAATTTGGTTTAATTCAGGGGTTACGAGATTTGGTTATCAAACTTTTTATGACACAGCTTGGCGGACTGCTCAAGGCGATTATATAGTGGTTAATGGGACATTAGTAGATTATAAGGGTAGCTCTTCTACAATTGAAATTCCGTCTTCAGTAATGTACATCCCAAGTTATGTGTTTGCAAATAATCTAACTATTACCTCTTTAGCATTTGATGCAAATCCACTGGTTTTAGCTGACTACGCTTTTAGTGGTTGCACTAATCTTAGCTCAATTACTAATATTGGTCTTGTTACATCTCTTGGCGCAAATACTCTTAGAGGGACGGGCTATTACACGGATAACGCAAGCGCAAATAATGGGTATGTAATTATTAATGGGATACTTCTAGGATACCTTGGCGCATCAACGGAAATACTTATCCCAAGTACCGTTTCAATTATTGCTGATAATGCGTTTTCTTCTTCTAACATTACCAATTTAAGTTTTGCAGAAAGAACTTCTGAGATTGTTATTGGTGAAAAAGCTTTCTTGGGAAGCGTTAATCTAACAAATGTTAATCTAACTGAGAAAATTAAAGAAATTAAATACAGGGCTTTTTATAACACATACTGGCAAGATAACAGTGCTTCTCTCTTTATAACTGCGGGTAATAAGCTATTAATGTACATCGGTAGAAATACAAATATTGAAATTGCTTCCAATATAACGTCCATGGCTTATGGTGTTTTTACTGCTAATAAATCTATAACTAGTGTTAAATTTAATACCACATCCCAAAATGAATTTTTCTTACCAGACAACTCCTTTAATGGATGTTCATTATTAAACAGCGTAACATTACCAAGAAATACATTTATTGGCGAAAACGCATTTAAGGGCACATTATGGCTAACAGGAAGGGGCGAGTTTGCTCACTATAATAATAAGTTGTTTGCATATAATGGTCAGTCCACAACTATAGTTCTACCTAGTAACCTTGTTGGAGTGTATAACTATGTATTTAGAGGCAACACCAATCTCTCCTCCATTAACTTTAGTTCTACTCAAACTATTTCACTTGCAAATGGTGAATTTGTGGGCTGTTCTGCTTTATCAACAGTTTTATTAAATAACTCACTCCAAGAGCTTAAGCCATCAGCTTTTAGTGGAACACCTTGGATAAATAATTATTCTGTAAACAATGGCAACACAAAATTCATTATTCTAAATGGCACTAGATTACTTTCATACATTTCAACTGATCCTATAGTTGTGATTCCTTCAGGAATTACATACATTGGCAAAAATGTATTTACAGCTAACACCACAATTACTTCGATAAGTTTTGCAGAGCTTTCTGCGATGATACCGATACCTGACAATGCATTCAATGGCTGTAGCTCTCTATCTTCAGTTACAATTACAGGCTACGTAGAGGAAGTTGGAGTTAACGCATTCAAGGATACTCCATGGTATAGTGCACTTCCAAATAATGCCCCATATATCAATTCAAACAAACTATATTTCTTCAAGGGAACTGCAACCGAGTACACTGTCCCAGCAAACATCACTCATATTGGGACTAATGCATTCCTTGGGAGTGGAATCACAACTCTTAACATGCTAAGCACAGCACCTTGTACGCTTGGAAGAGGGGCAGTTCTAGCCGGTATTACAACAATTAATGTTCCTGATGCCAACGCACTTACTCTTTACAAGAACCATTCAGCCTGGGTGCCTTATTCAAACTATATAAAAATTACCCCATAAACTATAAAAAACTAAACCAAATTAAATAATCTTGAAAATTATTTCTATATACCTTAAAATATAATATATGTTATAGTCACATTAGCTTTATCTACAAGGAGAATAAAATGAGAAGGAAAGTAATATCAATATTCATACTACTTGCAACCTTAGGGATTATCATTTCCATGGTAGCATGTGTTCCAACACCTACACCAACTCCCAATGGAAACAATACTCAATTAGTTCCGATTATACCAGATCTAATAGATTATGGCGTTGCCCAATATCTAGAAGTTCCTAAAGCTGTTTATGATACTACTGTCCAAACCGAGCAAATTGGTAAACTAGCCACTAAACAAGAGGAATCTAGAGAGGACTATTTAAATGGCGAAACTACTTGGAATAATACGCATTATTATCCATTTGATAAACCTCATTTCGATTCACAAAATGTTTGGATTGAAGATGATGCAACAACAGTAACAAAAGTATTTTGCTATTCTACGCCAGAAGACATAATTGAGCGTATGGCAGAAGCGGGTCTTGATGAACAAAAAATGGTGGATTTAGTGGCATACATTACAAGAAGCGATGAAGCATATGATGAGTTCACTAAAGGACAACTCGGCAAATATCCTTTGATTCTTGGAGAAGGTAGCGCAATCCACGACTATGATAACCTAGATGAAATCTCGGATATTCGTGATAATTTTGATGACTATAAAACAACTGATGGAGATGCAGATCCTTTAACAGCTTATGGGCAAACAGAAGATTTTTGGGAAGACCTTGCAAAGCTAAAAAAACGCAAGATATATGGAGAAATATTTTTAATCTTTCTTGAAGAAGCAGATAAATTTGCAAGATTTCAAACGGAGTATTTAACTTATCAATTGCAAGTTATTAGTGAAGTAATGATTCCTGCGTATAAAACTGAATTTTCCGGAGGCAATCTTGGTAGCGAGACAATAGGTGAAAATCTCATTGATTCAGACCAATTCAAAAACTATATGAGAGAAGAGCTTTTTGACTTTGAAATGCTATCATATCTTTTAGCTTTTGGAGATCTTACTGTACCAATTATTGAGGCAGACGGCTATTGGAAGGCAGTTGACAGAGCGAAAGTAATGACTCTTTATGGATACACTTATCAATATGAAAAGAATAACCATGAAGTATTTGATGATTCGGTTATAGTGCAAAATGGTAAGACGGAATATGAAGATTACCTATATCTTGGCCACCAAACTTATTTTAGAAATAATGACACTAACACCTTTGGCGACTCACACGCCCAAGCCGTGAGATACACTGAATATGATAGAAGAAACTATAGAGAGGCATATAGATATTCAGCAACATTTTATGAGAAGTACTATAGTGCCCAATACGAATTTCAAAAATTACAAGAAGCAAGAGACATGGAAGTGTATACAGATAGCGTCGAGTATCAAGATGGAATTGGGTATGCTACAAATAGCGAAATAACATATACCGATGAAATGATAGAAGGATTAGCCATGGGCTTTGCGGAGACATTGAAGCTTTCAGATGTTAATTATGATTATACTGGAGATGAAGGCAAAGTTACTAGATATAATGCTAAAAACACTGCTTGGAACAGTTTGACAGATGCTCAAAAAGAACAAAGGGGAGTCAATGCTATTAAAGAGGTTGAGCTTCAAATCCAACAGCTAACTAGCCAACAATATACTATAGATCATGAAACAATTACTGCCAATGATTTAATAAAGTCAATGCAATATCAAATAAAATCATATAGCGCAGATTATATTAGAGCTATCCAAGACAATAAAAAGGAGCAAGTTTTAGAAAGAAGAAGGCTTCAAAGAGCATATTATTATTTCCAAAATCCGTATATCTATACCGAAGTTCTAGCTACATTTCAAACATATAATCCAGAAACATATGAAGAGGCGGTAGTATCAGAAAAAATAGAGAATTTGGGACGCACAAAAGCAATGCTCGTTAATCTTAATGCTAACTATTCTGGCACCGATATTGCCTCTCAAATTACTCAAGCAGCTGGTGCTGACTGGAAAGGGGCGACAGGCATATCCTATGATATAGCTCAGACTCTTGCAGTTGATTATGGGGCTTATGAAACAAAGCGAGCTAAAGATGGTGGAACTTACTATGTCGATGAATATTTTGAGGACAATCTGATAAGGAGAGTATACGATTGTGGCGGCACTGATGAAAATGATTGTGGTATCGAGGAAACGGATGAGCGATATTATGGCGTTCACATTTATTATGATACAAATGGTGACCTTGCTGAGTGCGAGAAGATTTATGACTCTAACTGGGCGTTATCAAGACTTTTAAATGCTCATGAGGATGTTTTGCGTCATATGGCAGGACAAACTCAAATTTCTTTCATGAAATTTAATGCTTCTGAATTTGGAGATTATTACGATGCAACAAAAGGTTGGAATAATGTAGAATATCCATCAAGTGAACTACAAAAAACTGCAAAAAGAAAGATTGTAAATTCTAAGCCACACATTGAAGAAACTGTTGCGTCGGGAGATGAAATTAGTACTATAGTCGGTACCTTGCTTAACCCCAAGAATATGCCACAATACCAGATTTTGGCTGGTGGCGCAATTGTTACTTTTAATGGTTCTGGGACTAAGACAATTCATACAACTACAAATTGCGAATATGAATTTGATGCTTGGTGTGTTGATGAAGATTTAATGTATGCAGTTGATCCTACTGAAAAGTTTAGGTTCGATATCAAGCTGTATCCAAGATACATTGTAACTAATGTAACGGCACCTGGAAATTAATAGAGTTACTTAATTTATGGCATCCCCTTTTTAGGGGGTGCCTTTTTTTATGGTTATATAAATACTTGAATAAGTTAAGGTATTTGAATATAATTAGGGGTAATGGGTAATTAAATTTAAATTTGATAAGTAATGAAGTTAGAGGAAGGTAAATTATGGAGAATATCCCTAGTTTTTGTGTTGATCATCTAAAAATGAAAAGTGGCGTTTTCGTGTCTTGTAAATATGCTGTAGGAAACATTGTGCTTACAACGTTTGATTTGCGCTTTAAAAAGCCATACGCTGAGCCAGTTATGGCAACAGGGTCAGTTCATGCCATTGAGCATTTAGCAGCTTGTTACTTAAGAAATGATGAAATGTGGGGCCAGAAGATTATTTACTTTGGACCAATGGGATGCAGAACAGGGTTCTATTTGATTATGCTAGGCGACTTAATACCAGAGGACATTTTACCACTGCTTGAAAGAACATTTGATTATGTGTCTGATTTTGAAGGGGAAATACCTGGAGCAAATCCCAAAGAGTGTGGATTCTGTGTAGATATGGATTTAGAAGATGCTAAAGCTGATGCAGCACTTTATTACAATATATTGATTGACCCCAAGAAGGAAAATTTAAGGTATCCGATAAAGCGTGAAAAGAAAAAGGTAGAAGAACCATCAAGCGAAAAGAAAAAAGCTTCGCCAAAAAAGAAAATACAAGATAGTAACGGGGCTGAAGTTAAGGCAAAGGAATAAGAAAAGAAGATAACAGCAACGGGGCTTTAGTTAAGGGAAATTGATAAGAAACGAAGATAATAGTGATTGAGATGTAGTTAAGGCAAAGGAATAATAAGTTGCTAAATAAGGTAGCTATAGATACAAAGGAGAGGTATGAGAGATTCTAGATTAGATAAACTCGCAGATGTTTTAGTTAACTATTCTTGCAGAGTTAAAAAAGGTGAAAAGATTTTAATTGAAGCAAAAAATGCTGATTATGCGATTGTGTCTGCAATTGTTGAACAAGTGTATAAAGCTGGTGGATTACCATTTGTGCAGGTGTATGAAAACAGGGTTACAAGGGCTCTAAATTTGGGAATGACTGAGGAACTTGCAAAAAAGATGGCGGAATTCGATTCATATAGGATGAAACAAATGGATGCGTATATTGGAATTAGGGGAGGAAATAATGCTTTTGAGCTTTCCGATGTTCCAGCCGACAAAATGCATATATTTGATAAGTTTTATAATCATCCTGTTCACCATGGGATAAGAGTTAAGAAAACAAAGTGGGTTGTGCTGAGGTATCCAAACGAAGGTATGGCAGCCCTTGCAAAAAAATCTTCAGATGCTTTTGAAAAGTTTTATTTTGATGTGTGTACGTTAGACTATGCAAAAATGGATAAAGCGATGGATGCAATGGGCAGTTTGATTGCAAAAACCGATAAAGTTCGAATTATTGCAAAGGATACTGATTTATCATTTAGCATTAAGGGTATTGGAAGTGAAAAATGTTCGGGGCTTAGAAATATACCCGATGGTGAAATATATACGGCTCCTGTTAGAAATAGTATAAACGGAGTTATTACATATAATACGCCATCAGTGGAAAATGGAATTGAATTTAAAAATGTTAGATTTGTATTTAAAGATGGAAAAATTATTGAGGCAACCTCAAATAATAATGAGGCAATTAATAAGATTCTTGATACAGATGAAGGCGCAAGATATGTAGGAGAATTTGCTTTTGGTGTAAATCCTTTTATTCTTGACCCTATGTGCGATATTTTGTTTGATGAAAAAATTGCTGGTTCCATCCACTTTACCCCTGGAGCCTGTTATGATGAGTGCAATAATGGCAATCAAAGTGCTATTCACTGGGACTTGGTTCAAATCCAAACCCCCGAGTATGGTGGTGG
>CAYMPR010000011.1:35731-39703 GCA_964392385.1 uncultured Christensenellaceae bacterium
TTTGCACTTAGAGTCATTGCGCCACTCTTTTTAAGGTTAAAAATCGAAAGAGACCCTAGGATAAAACAACTAGAAGGGCCTATAGTCGCACTTGGTACACACAGTTGCGTTATGGATGTTGCTTTTAGTATTTTGTCTATTAAGAATAGAAAACTTAATGTTATTTGTGGAAGAGATGTTTTAAGTTGGAAATGGTTGGATTTTTTGAGAAAAGGGTTACGTATGATTCCAATCAACCAGTATGAAATGGATCTTACAAGCATAAAAGATATGAAAAGAGCTGTTGATGATGGATGTTCTATTTCGTTATTCCCAGAAGGGAAAATTTCACTTGACGGAAGAAACTTGCACTATTTTACACCTAGCACGGCTAAACTAATAAAACTTTTTGGTGCAAATGTTGTTTTTTCACATAGTTATGGTGGATTTAGTTCAAGACCAAGGTGGTTTCATGGATTTAGAAAGGGAAAGGTACTATATAAGAGCGAAGTATTATTTACAAAAGAAGAATTAGTCACAGCTACTTGCCAAGAAATTTATGAGAAGTTAAAGGCGAAGTTTATATTTAATGATAACGAGTATCAGCAAATAAATAATTTGAGATATAAGTCCAAAACTCCTGCGAAGGGAATTAATTATATTTTGTATAAATGTCCCAAGTGCATGGCAGAATATGAAATGAATAGTGATGGGAAAATACTTACTTGTTCAATTTGTGGTAATAGCGTTGAATATAATGAATATGGCAAGTTTATTCCTGTAAGCGAGAAAGACGTAACTTTTGATAGATTAGATAAATGGTACGATTATGAAAAGCAATCTGTTAGGGAAGAACTAGAGAAAGAAGACTTTGAGATAAGAAAAGAAGTCATTTGGAAAAAGCTAAACACTGAAACTGCAGAATATGATCTTATGGGTGAAGGTGAGTGTTATGTTAATCATGAGCATATTGGATTTTTAGGCAAGGATGTTTTAAACAATGAGGTTTCACTTAATTGCTCTATGAAAAGTCTTTATACAATCATTTTAAAAAATGAAGAGGGTATAGACTTAACTATTGACCATAATGTACACAGGTTTTTGTTCAAAGAAAAAAAATATAGTGTCAAATATAACCTTGTTGTAGAAGAAAACTTTAGGAAAATTAATGGGATTTAAGATCTAAAAGGGTAATGGAGTATTTAGAACAAAAGAAAAACGCCAATAAAGGCGTTTTTTATGTTAGGGGATATAGAATAAACAGGGGAAGAGGGTTTAAATATCCCTTTCCCATTTTTTGGCAAGTTGCTCTATTTCATCAGTAAATTTTCTTATTTCTCTGTTTTCTAGCCCTTCATTTTGTTTAACGGAAAATTGAAGTTTTTCAAGGGCATCCAAAAGTTTTCCATATACACCATTGATTTTCAAGGGATATCTTTTTTGCTTTCTTTCTGTTCTTTTATGAACATCTTTATTGCCTTCGAAAATACACTCATTAGTTATTAAGTTCCAAATGGCACCGTTATATGGGGCTAGGGCAGTTTGTGATTGATTGGAGATCAATAAATCTGCGAAATCGGTTGAGACTTCTTCATCTCCATGAGTTACAAAGATTCTAGAAGGTTTTGGGTCAAAAGAAGCTGCCCATTGCAATAAATCATCCGAGTCTGCATGAGAACTAGTTCCCTTCATTTCGATTATCTCAGCGTTTATGGGAATTTCTTCATTAAATATTTTTACTGTTTTTGCGCCATCAAGAATCAATCTGCCTAGCGTCCCAGGCACCTGGAAGCCCACAAACACTACAGTGTTGTTAATTCCCGGAAGATTATTTTTTAAGTGATGTCTTATTCGGCCAGCTTCACACATTCCTGATGCAGCAATTATTACTTTATGTCCAGGGTCGGTAAGAATGCTTTTACTATCGTCAGAGGTTAAACTCATTTTTAGATTTCTAAATTCGAGTGGATTAATGCCTTTTGCTATTAATTGTCGTGTTTGATCATCAAAGTAATCTGCATAATTTCTCTTAAAAACATTAGTCGCTTCTATCGCAAGAGGACTATCTACATAAACTTTGAAGGTTTTATAAGGAGATATTTTAGGATCATCTTTTACAAGACGCAAAAAGTATAGAAGTTCTTGCATTCTCCCCACCGCAAAAGAGGGAATAACTACATTACCATTTCTATTAAATGTGCGTTTAATTATCGCTATAAGTTGCTCTTTATAGTTGTTAGTCTCATGGTGTAATTGAGTTCCATAGGTGCTTTCCATTACTACATAGTCGGCTTTAGTTAGGAAGGTTGGATTTTTAATTATTGGTTTATTTTTATTGCCAATATCACCAGAAAATACAATAGTTTTTGTTATATCTTCTTCCGTGGCGGTAATTTCTATTGATGCCGACCCAAGTAAGTGTCCAGCATCATAAAAGATTGCGTTAACGTTATCGGTAACTGCAATGGATTGATTATAATCGCAAGAAATAAAATGTTTTTCTACCCCTAAAACATCTTCTTCGGTATACATAGGGGCATAATATGAAGCTGAATTTTTGTTTGATTTTTTGTTACGCCACTCTGCTTCCATTTCCTGGATATGTGCACTATCTAAAAGCATAATGTGACATAAATCTTTAGAAGCGCCTGTCATAAAAATCTTGCCTCTAAATCCATTCCTGTAAATAAAAGGTAGTAGCCCAGAGTGATCAATATGAGCATGTGTTAAGAGTACAGCATCTATTTCGTTTACTGGAATAGGAAGCTCCTGATTTTCGTAGAGATCTGGCCCTTGTTCCATGCCGCAATCTATAAGTAACTTGTTTTTTCCCACTTCTAAATAGTAACAACTACCAGTTACTTCCCTCGCAGCGCCTAAAAAAGTCAGTCTCATTAAAATCTCCTGAAAATATGCTTTTTTAGATTATAACATAAGCCACAAATAAGTAAATATTCGAAGACAAAAATTTATTAAATTGAAGTGATTAATAAGATAAGAAGATTAAAGAAAAAAATAAAGCTTATGATTTGAAGAATTATCACTTTAAGTATATAATTCGATTATTAACGATTTTGGAGAGGATATGAATTCATTTTGTTATTTTACTGCTGCTGATTTTGTAAAAAGAAGTATTGTTAGCTTTGAAATTAATGTTCCAATAATTATTGATGGGATTACTTTAGAGCTATTTGAGCAAGTTAAGGATAAGCTTATTGGTAATTTTGGCAAAAATCAAGAGTGTACAATAGTGATAGAGAATGGCGAAGCGCAGGATAAGAAAATTTTTGAGCTAGAATATGTCGAAAGACTTATAGTAAAAGCTTCTGGTTTTTTGAGCCGAGATTTTCATACTTTTGGAGACTTAGTAGAAATTATTAGAAGATTAAGAGATCCTGATGGTTGTCCATGGGATAGAGCTCAAACACATAATTCAATAAAAAATAATGCGATAGAAGAAGCTTACGAGCTAGCCGAGGCAATTGAGTTAGATGACACAGATAAACTAATCGAAGAAAGTGGAGATGTAATGCTGCAAGGGTTATTTCATGCAGCAATAGCTGAAGAAAACGGTAGGTTTTCTACATCAGATGTAATAAATTCACTTTGCAATAAGCTAATAGGTAGACACACCCATGTGTTTGGCGAGAATAAGGCGAATACTCCTTCAGAGGCATTGAAAAGCTGGGAGAAGGCAAAAGCTATTGAAAAAAGTCAGGGCAGCATTATTGATAAAATCAATAGCATACCCATAACTTTTGGTGCTCTAATGAGAGCTCATAAAGTACAAAAAGTCATAAAAAAGACTGGATTTGACTTTCCAAGTTCTGAGGAGGCAAAGGGAAAGATTCTTGAAGAACTTCTAGAACTGACTAGTGCAAGCACCATTTCCGAGAGAGAATGGGAAGGGGGAGATTTACTTTTTTCTGTTATAAATTATTTGAGAATGTTAGAAATAGACCCTGAAACTGCCCTTAATTCGACAACTAATCG
>CAYMPR010000011.1:39803-40906 GCA_964392385.1 uncultured Christensenellaceae bacterium
GGTTTTAACAATTTATAGATCATGAAAATAGGTAATATTGAGCTTAATTCTCCTTATATATTCCCTGCAGTAGCAGGGTATAGTGATGTTGCAATGAGAGTTTTGTGCTACAAATATGGTGCAGGGCTTTGTTATACTGAAATGGTTTCAGCAAAAGGTTTAGTTTATGGCAGTGAGAACTCTGAAGTACTGCTACAAACTGATGATGCAGAGAAAGTCAAAGCTGTTCAGTTATTTGGTGCGGATCCCATATTTATTCAAAAAGCAGTAATGGATCCAAGACTCGCAAAATTTGACATTATAGATTTAAATATGGGTTGCCCAGTTCCAAAAATTGTAAAAAACGGAGAAGGTTCAGCCTTAATGAAGTCTCCCGAAAAGGTCTATGAAATTATTAAAGCTACTTGCGAAGTTGCTGGTGGAAGAATGGTAACAGTTAAAATGAGAGCAGGCTTTGATAACACTAATCTTAATGCTCCAAGGATTTCAGAACTTGCAGAAAAAGCGGGGGCTAGCGCGGTTATAATACATGGCAGAGTTAGAGATCAATTTTATAGTGGAGAAGTTAACCTTGATATTATTAAAGAAGTCAAAAAAAGTGTAGGAATAACTGTCATTGGAAATGGGAATGTGATTAATCAGGTAACGGCTGAAAAAATGTTTGAGTACACGGGATGCGATGGAATTGCAGTTGCAAGAGCTGCAATAGGGAAACCAAATATTTTCAGTATTCTTCTGGGACAAGAAATAGATGTGGACCAATATGAAATTGCAACTGAGCACTTTTTGAAATTATCTAGTTATATTCCAGAAAGAGTTGCTATTAATAATATGAAAAAACACCTACTAGCTTATGTAAAAGGGCAAAAGGGTTCAAAGGAACTAAAAAATTTGATAACAAATATGAATAATTCTCAGGATTTTTTTGATATTATTCAAAAAGGAAAAGAATTTTTGACAAAGTAATAGATTGTTGTTTTTCATGAGGCAACATTATTTTAGTAAAATGGGTTTTTAGGTTTGAGATGGAAAAAGACTTATCGTTTTGATTTGAAATGAAGGTTTCTAATTATTATTAGGCTAAAGACACTTAGTAATAGATT
>CAYMPR010000012.1:0-7002 GCA_964392385.1 uncultured Christensenellaceae bacterium
AAAACCATTTTAAATAAGTTTAGGCATTAGGAGGTATGGTTATTAATGGATAAGAAATCAGTAAAACAAATGGTTAAAGACATAGAAAAATTTGATTTGACAGATGATGAAAGAAATCATCTTCCCGGTAGTTTTATTAAACTATCAGATGGCTTTACTCATTATGAAATTAGTGGAGAAGGAGAGATTGTTGTTTTAGTTCATGGATTCTCCACACCGTATTTCATATATGACAAAATTTATCAAGGAATGATTTCTCTAGGATATAGAGTATTAAGATACGATTTATATGGAAGAGGTTATTCTGATAGAGTGGAAAAAGAAAATGATTTAGAGCTTTTTTCAAGGCAATTAAAGGAAATAACAAGCGAGCTTCTAGGAAACAATGAGTTTTATTTATTTGGAACTTCGATGGGAGGATCTATAGTAACGGCCTTTACAGCTAGATACCCAAGTTTAGTAAAAAAACTATTCTTATTTGCCCCCGCTGGAATGCCATTTAAAGTACCAATATCTATGAAACTAGCTAAAATACCTTTACTAGGTAAATGGATATTTAAAAATCTTGCGACAAAGAAAATGCTTAAAGGGATTACAGATGAAATATTATATTCAGCAAATGAAAAGGATTATTATATGACCCAGTTTGCTAATTCGATAAAATATAAAGGGTTTAGTGATTCGGTATTTTCTAGTCTAAAAAGCATTGTATTGAAGCCTGAGATAACGGTTCCGAATTTTGAAAAGTTGAACAAGACTAGCGTACCTGTCGTTTGTATTTGGGGAACAGCTGATAAAACAATGCCGTATTATCAAGCTGATACACTAAAAAATATAGTTAAGGGTATTAGACTTTTTACATTTGAAGGTTCAGGACATTTGTTTATTTTTGATGAAGGTGAAAGAACTCTTGATGTAATTAAGAAAGAAATCAATTCCTAATTTATATTTTTCTTCTTTTTCCCTGAGAAAGAATCAATTTGAAAAACAAATATCTGTTCATTAGCATAAATATTATATTCTGCTCTTGCGTGGTATAATACATAATAAAGGTTTAATGACATATGTAAATAAGAAGAGGAAAACGATGAACAAATCAAATACAGTTGCTTTTTGTTATGACTTTGATAAGACCTTGACCCCAGACGATATGCAATCTCAAGGATTTATCCAAGATTTAGATGTATCAGTCAATGATTTTTGGCGCGAAGTAGGAAAATTCACTTTTAATAATAATATGGACTCAAACCTATCATATATGTATATGATGCTAAAAAAATACACCCAAAAATTCGGGCCACTAAGTTATCCTATTCTGAAGTCCTATGGGGAGAAAATCACATTATTTGAG
Source organism: uncultured Christensenellaceae bacterium (assembly GCA_964392385.1). GTDB lineage: Bacteria > Bacillota > Clostridia > Christensenellales > DTU072 > MWEH01. The sequence continues at coordinate 1,352 of CAYMPR010000012.1, forward strand.
GGTGTAGATAAGTGGTTTTACAACATTAATATATTTGGTGAAAATTTAGGTATTAAAGTAGAGCATTACATTTTGTCATCAGGCTTAAGGGAAATGATAGAGGGAACGAAAATTTCACAATATTTTGAAAAAATATATGCCTCATCTTTTTTGTTTGATGAAAATGGAAGTGCGGTTTGGCCCTCCCTAGTGGTAAATTACACCAATAAGACGCAGTTTTTGTTTAGAATTAGCAAAGGATATTTGGATGAAACTGATGACAGAGTAAACGATTATATGAGGCCTGAAGATTATCGTATACCTTTCGAAAATATTATATATATTGGCGATAGTAGTACTGATGTACCTTGTATGAAATTGTTAACCCAATATAAAGGACATTCAATAGGGGTATATGACCCTAAAACAGCAACCTCAAAAAGAGTGGAGAGAATGAAACAAGACGGAAGAATATGTGATTATCATATAGCTAATTATACAGATTCCTCCGATTTATTTATTGCATGCACAAAGATAATTAGAGATATATCAGAAAAATTATTGAGTCTTTAATACTGGTTATATAAATGATAAAATTAGTTATTGATTTGTAGAAATTAAAACAATTTTATATGATAGGAGATAGTCTAATGGATGGGGTTGACATAGTAAAACATAATGAACAAGTGCACGAGAAAGTCCCAACGGCAGAGAAAATATCTTATGCATTAACAAACACTGGCCAGACTATGATTTATGGTTTGTTTAGCATGTTAATGTTATTTATGACAGATTATTTATATATTGCGCCTGCAATAGCAGGGCTAATTATCACATTAACTAGAATTTTTGATGCATTAAATGACCCGATAATGGGGCAAATTGTAGATATAACTCATTCAAAATGGGGAAAGTGTAGACCATATATGTTGTTTACCCCAATACCTGTTGCAATTGTCGCCTTGTTGATGTTTTTGCCTCTAGGTCTAAGTGGAGGAGCTTCGATAGCTTATGCAGTGACAATATATTTAATATTTACAATGGTATATACTGCAAATGACATCCCATATTGGAGTATGTCATCTGTTATTACGACTGATCCAAAACAGAGGGTTCAAATAGTTACTCTCACAAGATTAATAGGCGGACTTGGCTCTGCACTTTGCATTGGAGGCTTTTGGTATATTAATAAACTCTTTACGGATTTTGCGGGAGCTTCATATCATATGGGCTTTTTCTTAGCCTCAGCAGTATTTTGCGTGGCAGGAACTATACTAATGTTACAAGGCTTCTTTAAAACAAAAGAAAGGGCAATAAGTGTAGTCCAAAAGAAGGAAAAGTTTTTCGAAAACCTAAAACTTATCCCTAAAGCTAGACCCCTAATGATAAATATAATAGCAGGGGCTCTATATTCAGTCGTTATGGTCGGTGCTACTGCAATGACCACGTATTTTGTTAAATGGAATGTCAAAGAAATATTCCCTGATATGGCTTCAACGGACATAATGAGCATTTTTACGCCTGTTATTGGTATTTTGCCAGCAATAGCTTCGGTTATTGGGTTATTAATAGCCCCAATTCTTATAAAAAAATTCGAAAAGAAGGATGTTCTAATCGCTTCTTGCATTCTAGGGATTGTCGTTAATGTTGCCTCATTTTTTATCGGGTATAGTAATCTAATAGTATTCCTCATTACGCGATTTTTTGCGTTTTTACCAACGGGAATTTGGTCTGCTATTACAACTCTTTTTATTGGTGATAGTGTGGACTATATTGAATATAAAACGGGAAAAAGAGTTGAAGGAACATGTTTTTCGCTACTTACCTTCTTCGGGAAATTTCAAAATAGTATTAGCGTTGCAATCACGGGTGCTATTTTGACTTTTGTAGGTTACAATGGCGCTTTAAACCCTGATCTAGATTCTCAGAGTAGTTTAACGCTTGATGGTATTTTCTTTATGGTAACAATAGTAGCAGCCATTGGATATTTTATATCTTTAATACCCTTTATTTTTTACAATTTAGATAGAAAAACGCATCAAATGATGGTTGAAGCAAACATGGAAAGGAAAAGAAATGCTTCTCCAATAGAGCCAGCTCTAGAAACAAACAAAGAAGCTTTAACTTAGAAAAGGATATATTAATTATAGGAAATTGAAGTCAAAAGTGAAATACGATTTAATAAAAAAATAGCACTTGAGTTATTTGTTTTTAATCCTATAAGTTATCGGTATTCTGCGTAAACGTTCGAAATGTTTTAGCCTTTTAAAAATATCACTAATACTAAAAAATAAAGTGTGAAAAATTTCCCATACCGCAACCCAAGCACCAATAACTAGTCCTTGAGAAATTATGTTTGCCACCAATCTCTCAGGAATTATTGCATCAAGAATATTTCCAGCTGCAAGAAGAGAAGTTCCAATTAGTACTAAAATGAATAGCTTTCTAACTTTTGTCATCATTTCAGATTTGATTTTTCTGATTTGATAATTAAAATAACGCCTGAAACCTTCAATGCTTTTTTGTTCTTTTTCATCTGCAACAATGTTATCGGGAACAAAAAAATCTAGAGACATATTGCGCTTAAGACCAATTTCATAAGAACAGTCCATGATATAATTTAGCAAGCTTCCGTCGAGCTCTCTGTTGTTAAAAGGTGAATAATCCCACTCGGAATATATATCACGATAAGTGTCTAAGTCTATTACAACATGGTATGCATTATCAGTCTCGTAATATTTATAGACATCTCTTAAATATTGAATTTTTTCTTTCATAAAATTACCTCAGTATGTATATATTATACTATATATAAGTAATTTTGTGAAACTTAGTGATTCAAAATAGTAATATTAACAAACAATTGTATTGATTTTTTACTCCAAAAAATTATTTCAATAAACATAATAATTATAAAATTTATTTGATTATATATATATGTAATAAACGCTATAAAATTATAAAAATAATTTAATAATTTAGCGTGATAAAGCCTTTTTATTTGACAAATTTTACACCAAGTGATAAATTTATCTAGAACAAGGGCGTTCTACGGCATAGCGATGCCAAGGTTCGCCTTTTTGCGTATAAATAGCCAGGTTTTAGGGGGAAATATGAATTACAGCGAGAGAGTTTTTCAGGAGTTAAAATATCGTAGTGCTAGTGAGACTGAGTATTTACAAGCAGCAGAGGAAATTCTGTCCACAATTTCGCCTGTTCTAGATAAACATCCAGAATTTGAAAGGCTTGGGCTTCTAGAGAGGTTCATTGAACCAGAAAGGATTGTAATATTTAGAGTTCCATGGCTAGATGACTCAGGACAAGTATTTGTTAATAGAGGATTCAGGATACAGTTTAATAGTGCTATTGGACCATATAAGGGCGGATTAAGATTTCATCCATCCGTAAACCTATCCATATTAAAATTTTTGGGATTAGAACAAGTTTTAAAAAACGCCCTCACGACTCTAGCAATAGGTGGCGCTAAAGGCGGAAGTGATTTTGACAGCAAGGGTAAAAGTGATTTGGAAGTAATGCGGTTTTGTCAAAGTTTTATGACAGAACTTTCAAGACACATTGGGGCAGATTTAGATGTCCCAGCAGGAGACATAGGAGTAGGCCCAAGAGAAATAGGGTATCTATATGGTCAGTACAAAAGACTTAGAAATGAGTTTACTGGAGCAATGACAGGGAAAGGCGTTCCGTTTGGTGGGAGTCTTGGTAGAGTCGAAGCAACAGGCTATGGCTTACTGTATTTTATGGAAGCTGCGTTTAAACAGAATTCAATTAATCCAGAAGGAATGAGAACGGTTATTTCTGGTTCAGGAAATGTCTCAATATATGCAAACGACATGGCGACCAAAATGGGCATGAAGGTTGTTGCCATGAGTGATTCCGATGGCTATATTTACGATCCAAATGGCATATGTTTTGAAGTAATTAGAGACATTAAGGAGTGTAAGCGCCTAAGGATATCCGAATATACAAAATTCTCCAAAACTGCGGAGTATTATGCAGGGTGTAAGGGAATTTGGGATGTAAAATGTGATGTTGCCTTGCCTTGTGCTACCCAAAACGAAATTTGCTTAAGCGATGCGAAAAAGTTGATTAGTAATGGTGTAATAGCGGTAGGAGAAGGTGCAAACATGCCTTCAAGCACTGAAGCAATTAATGAATTTTTGCATCAAGGAATATTATTCGCTCCAGGAAAAGCTGCAAATGCAGGTGGAGTAGCAACCTCAGCTTTAGAAATGAGTCAAAACAGCATGAGAATGTTTTGGACAAAAGAAGAAGTTTTAAAAAGGCTTAAGGAGATTATGATAGGCATTCATAGAAGTGCAAAAGATGCTTCAAACGAGTTCGGTTATGGATATAACTTAGTCGCTGGTGCAAATATTGCAGGGTTTATGAAAGTTGCAGAAGCTATGAAAGCACAGGGAATTGTTTAATAAGCTGTAAAATATGATATAGTTGCCAGTGCAAATATTGCAGGGTTTATGAAAGTTGCAGAAGCTATGAAAGCACAAGGGATTGTATAAAGAACTGTGAAAATAGGGAATATTTATATCAAGAGGGGCTCTGAGAGCTCCTTTTTAATAGTATTTTGGTATCTTTTATCTTCTAATATTGACTATGAAATATTATAAAACTATAATCAATTTATAGATATTTCTTATATTAGGGGGCGATTATGAAAACAGCATTAATCACTGGGATTTGTGGATTTGTGGGTGCAACTTTAGCGTTAAAACTAATTGATAATAATGTGAATGTGGTTGGTGTAGATATCAGTGATAAACCAAAGAATAAGGCATTATTGAAGCTTGTAAATGAAGGCAAAGTGGTAATTCATAAGGGTGATTTAAATAACTTTGATTTTTCTACCCTTCAACCTGTCGATCATGTCTTTCAAATTGCTGGAAAGGTTTCTCCCTGGGGGGACATTAAGGATTTTGATAAAATTAATGTAGATGGGACAAAAAGAGTAATAGAATATGCTATAAATGTAGGCGCAAAGTCATTTCTATATTTAAGCTCAGTCGCTGTATATGGTTTTGATGGATATACTAATCTTAAAGAAGATGCACCGAAAAAACCGTTTAATAATCCGTATTCGATATCTAAACTTAGAGCAGAAACGATGGTAATGAATACATGTAAAGAGATGGCTCTGCCATATGTAGTAATCAGGCCAGGCAATGTTTATGGCCCTTATGATTTTACCTCCTCAAACTATATTTACAAAAAAATTAAAGAAAATAACATGCCCTATATTGACAAAGGAAAATATATAAGTTGTTTTGTCTATGTCGAGAATTTAGCAGATGCGATAGTTAAAGCAGGGCTAGAGCCGAATGCTTGGAATGAGGACTATAATATTACAGATGGGTTTGGGGAAACTCTAAACGATTATTTTACATTGGTAGCAAATGAGCTTGGGGCAAAACCAAAGTTTGTTAGTGTACCGCATATATTAGCTAAGTTTTTTTCTGGATTAGTAGAGGGAGTTTATAAACTATTTAGAATTAAAAAAGCACCTTTGATTACCAAGTTTTCTACATATCAAAACTGTGTCAATTACCATTTTTCAATCGATAAAGCAAAAGAAAAATTGGGCTATTCTCCTACGGTTAATCTTGAAGAGGGCGTAAAGAAAACAGTTGAGTGGTATA
>CAYMPR010000012.1:7102-19967 GCA_964392385.1 uncultured Christensenellaceae bacterium
GGATTAATTTAATCGCAATTTTGGTTTTTATAAGGAGTTTTTATGAATAAAGTAATAGTAATAACAGGGGCATCATCTGGTATAGGTCATGCTAGCGCAAAGATGCTTCAAGAACAAGGCAATATAGTTTACAACCTTTCTCGGAGAGAATCCCCTGATTTTAAAAGTATAAAAACTGATATTACAAATATAGATGAAGTAAAAGCTGCTATACAGACAATTATAAAAAATGAGGGTAGAATAGATGTTTTAATCAATAATGCTGGTATGGGTATATCTGGGGCTATAGAAAATACAGAAATAAGCGCTGTGGAAAAGTTATTTGCGGTTAATTTTTTCGGTGCAGTTAAAGTAACTAAAGAAGTTTTGCCTATAATGAGAAATCAAAATAGTGGGACTATAATCAACATTAGCTCCGCAGCTGCTAAATTCCCTTTACCATTCCAAGCTTTTTATTCTGCATCAAAAGCGGCTATAAGCTCTTTTTCTGATGCACTTAGGCTTGAGGTTAAACCATTTAATATAAAAGTTTGCGCAATCATGCCTGGTGATGTAAAAACAGATTTTACAAATTCAAGGGTAAAAAATAAAATCGATGATCCAGTTTATGAGAATAGAATTAATAGATCTGTTTCAATGATGGAAAAAGATGAGCAAAGTGGAATGCTACCAAGCGAAATAGCAAAAAAGATCATTAAAGTAAGTAATCAAAAAAATCCACCTCCATACATAACTCCAGGTATTAAATATGCTTTCCTTGTATTTCTTGTTAGATTTTTGCCTTATAGAGTGGTTTTATTTTTACTCGGAAAAATGTACGGTTAGCTTTGTCCGATTATCTTTATCCTAATACAAGGAAAATAATCGGTTATAAGTTATGATGATTATTTTTTTTAGTTATATTTTAGATTCTACTGTCTATTACCATAATCTAAATTGAAAGCGGTTGTTTTGGGGCTATGTTGACACTAATCAACCTGTAAAGTATAATTGTCGTGTTTTATTATTATAGAAATAGCTTTTTGAGGAGTTTAAAAAATGTCTGAAAAACAAGGCTTAGGGGTTACTCGAATTAAAGATCAAACAACTATGAAAGAGAAGCTTTCCTACTCAATTGGAACTTTGGGTAAGGAGATTAGCTTTGGAATGATTAATGTTTATGCAATGCTCTATTTAACCTCTTTTATGGGTTTGAATGGCATAGCAGTTGGCTTTGCATTCTGTATAGTAAGATTGATTGCTGCTGTATTTGACCCTTTTATGGCAACAATAGTAAATAACACTAAAAGTCCTCTTGGAAAATTTAGGCCCTGGATTCTAACTGGTGCAATTATTAATGCAATAATTCTAGTGGTTATGTTCTTACCACTTCCCGCAAGTACTAATGTAGGCGCAAAATATGTTTATTACCTGGCAATGTATTTTTTATGGGCTATTAGTTATGCCGTAATTGATGTGCCTATAATGGCTATGGTCCCATCGATAGCAGATACTTCGCATGAGAGAGAAAGTATTTCAAGTTTATCGAGACTAATAGGAGGTTTTGGTGGATTTATAATTGGTTCTGGCGGTGCTGTAATTATGCAAAATACCTTTGGAAATACTGATTATAGAAGTTATTTAATGGTTGCTGGTATAGGGGCTATAGTCTTAATAATTGCACTTTTATTGCCTATTATTACCCTAAAAGAAAGGTATGTTCTTCCGTGCATAATAGTAAAATTTAGAGACATGTTTAAGATGTTAAAAGAAAATGATCAAATGAGAGCATTTGCTTGGAGTTTTATGTTGTTTGCAATTGGCGGAAACATAGCAATACTTCAGTCTACTTATCTTTTTATATACGACTCTTCAAACCTTGGAAATTTTAATAATTATGCCTTATTTAATATATTGGCTTGTACCGTTCAGGGAGTTGCAATGATCTTTTATACTTGGATTACGAAGAAACTGTCGAGAGACAAAGTATATAAGTTGACATATATATTTGCAGGTATTGGAATGGCGTTTATTTTTGGAATATATTTTGCTTTCCCCTCTATTGGAATCCCTATAGCAAATGTAATTTTATTGTCAATTGCTGGTTCATCTCTGATGCTTGCTAATGGTATGAACCAAATAACTTCAATGGTTATGATTACAGATGTGGTTGACTATGGGGAATATAAAAGTGGGGTTAGATCTGATAGTTTAGTCATTTCTCTTCAAACCTTGATTTTAAAAGCATCCGCCGCAGTAGCGATGTTGGTACTGGGTATAGGAGTTGCAATATCAGATTTGCCAACAATTGATTTAATGACAAACACATTTAACGGTGAGGTAACTAACAAAGCTTTATTTATATTGAGATCATTTATGTTTTTATTACCTCTACCACTAATGCCCATTGGACTAATTATTTATTCAAAAACTTACAAACTTCATGGCGAATTTTACGCAAAAATAAAAAGAACTATTGATGAAAGAAGACAAATTCCATCTGACAATAATATGGTTGAAAGCGACACTAAAGAAGAGAATATTAAATAGAAATGAAAGATAGAATTAATATTGGTATTGTTGGGCTAGGCGCAAGGGGATTCTCGCTCTCTAAATTTATTGCGAGGATGAAAGATATTAATATTTTGTATCTATGCGATTTATATCAGGATCGGGTTGATTTAGCATTACAAACAATCAATAAAATTACTAAGACTAATCCTAGTGGAACATTGAATTATAAAGATATTCTGTCCGACCCGCGAATTGATGCGGTGTTGGTTTTTTCTAGCTGGGATAGTCACTCTAAAATAGCACTTGAGGCAATGCAGGCAGGGAAATATGTTGGAATTGAGGTTGGTGGTGCTCAAGATTTAAAGGAATGTTGGGATATTGTAGATACTTTTGAAAAAACTGGCTCTCAAATTATGATGCTTGAAAACTGTTGCTATGGAAAATACGAATTGATGGTTAAAAACATGGTAAAAGAAGGCATATTTGGAGAGGTTGTTCACTGTTCTGGTGGTTACCACCATGATCTAAGAAAAGAAATATCATATGGGAGGGAAAATCGACATTATAGGTTGAAAAATTATATCCTTAATAATTGCGATAACTATCCTACACATGAACTTGGCCCCATTGCAAAAATACTAAATATTAATAATGGGAACTTAATGGAAAGTTTATTTTCTTCTTCCTCAAAATCCTTAGGATTACATCAGTATATCCTAGATAACAAGTCTAATGATTTGGATTTATTAAATACTTCGTTTTCACAAGGAGACATAGTAACTACTGTAATTACCTGTAAAAATGGCGAGACAATTGTATTAACGCTTGATACAACTTTGCCCAGATTTTATTCTAGAGGGTTCACTGTTAGAGGAACAAAAGCAATGTACCAAGAAGAAGGCAACATTTTGTTTATTGACAAGCTACATGACTTTGCTAAAGAGTGTCCGAAATGTCTTTATGGAAATGGAAAAAAATATCTAAAAAAGTATATGCATCCTATATGGAAAAATTTCAAGAAAGAAGGGATTAAGGGTGGCCATGGTGGAATGGATTATTTAGTTTTAAGGGCATTTTTTGAGGCAGTGAAAAACGGCACGTCTACGCCCATCGATGCCTATGACACTGCTAGTTGGATGGCAATTACTGCTTTATCTAAAGAATCTATTAGAATTAAATCTCCTCTATTAATTCCCGATTTCACTAGGGGAAAATGGGAAAATAGACAGAAATCAAATGGAATTTTTGCTATAGATTAAATTCTTGTTAAGAAATTGCATGAAACTATGTTTTCTTTATTATATTTTATGAAAAGATACTGTTTTTTTTGATATAATAGATACAATGTCAGTTTGATAAGGAGAATAAAAATGAATATATTTGGAAAAATTGGTTCTAGATTGTTTCAGGGTGTCATGTATGTAGCAATGCCTTTCCTGCCATGGCGTAAACCACTCTTAACCGTTGGCGAGGGATCAGTCACTAAGCTTCCAGCTATAATCAAAAACCTAGGGTTAACAAAAGTATTGGTCGTAACAAGCAAAGATTTGGTTGATCTAGGATTATTGAAAGGCCTATTTGATCAGATGGTTATCGATGGAGTTGATTATGCTTTATATGATGGAACAATACCTAATCCCACTATAGATAATATCGAAGAAGGCTTGAAACTATATAATCAAGAAAAATGTCAAGGAATAGTCGCTTTTGGTGGTGGCTCTCCAATGGATTGTGCCAAAGGTATTGGTGCCCGAGTTGCAAAGCCAAATAAATCAGTTTCATCGATGAAAGGTCTATTAAAGATAGGGAAAAAACTACCACCTTTTTTTGCAGTTCCAACCACAGCTGGGACTGGCTCTGAAGTAACGGTTGCAGCTGTAATCACCGATAGCAAAACGCACAACAAATATCCTATTAATGATCCAGTTTTAATACCGCACTATGCTGTTTTAGACCCATTGCTTACAGTAGGCCTACCTAAACATATAACCTCAACTACCGGGGTTGATGCACTAACGCATGCTGTTGAAGCATATATAGGTAAAGGAAATACAAAAGAAACAAAAGATATGGCTGAAAAAGCAACTAAATTAATTTACGATAATCTTTATACTGCATATAGTAATGGAAAAAATGTTGAAGCCAGAAAGAACATGCAATTAGCTGCTCATTACGCAGGTATTGCTTTTACGAGAGCTTATGTGGGGTATGTTCATGCTATAGCCCATTCTTTAGGGGGACAATATAGTATTCCGCATGGACTAGCAAATGCAATAATATTGCCACATCTATTAGAGTACTATGGAGACTCTATTTATTCTAGACTTTCAAAATTGAGTGATGTAATAGGTATAGTGGGGGTTAGCGAAAAAGAAAAATCCGAAAGATTTATTCAATGGATAAAAGACTTAAATAAGAGTATGGGAATACCCGAGAAAGTATCCGGGATAAAAAAAGAAGATATTAGTACAATGGTGAAAAGAGCGCTTTCAGAAGCAAATCCTCTTTACCCTGTCCCTAAATTTATGGGCGAGAAGGAAATGACAGCAATGTACTATGAAATAATGGCCGAATAAAACTTATTATATTTATCATTTCAATATCTCATTTAGTAATAAGATAAATAAAGCAATCGCTATGGTTGGTCAAACCATAGCGAAAAATGTATTATGCAGTTGATGAAATTTTAATAATAGTAAAAGAAAGATTTAAGAAAATACAAAGCAAGGTGAAGATAATGATTATTGCAACAAACGATGAACCCAAAAAGGTAATTTTAGTAAGTTTAGAGAAAACCCGTTTACCTGACTGGGAAATCGAGGAATTATATAGCCTTGCAAAATCAGCTGGATATACCGTGGTTTCTTTTATCTCGCAGCAAAGGGATACTCCTGATGGGAAATATTATATAGGGGCAGGAAAGGTCCAAGAGCTTAAATCTGTAGCTATTGATACAAAAGCAACAAAAATAATATTTGACAATGAACTATCTGGAAATCAGTTTCACAATTTAGAAAAAGAAATAGGCCTTGAGGTAATAGACAGAACTACTTTAATTATTGAAATTTTTTCCAATCATGCCGTTTCTAATGAAGGTAAGCTACAAGTTGAGCTTATGTACAAAAAGAAAATGCTCCCTCGCGTTATGGGACAAGGAAAGATGCTTTCTCAACAGGGTGGTGGTGGAGCTGGTGGTGGTGGCGCAAGACGTGGTGGTGGCGAACAACAAAAAGAACTTGATAAAAGGACTATTAAAGAAGACATTCGATCATTGGAAGCGAAGATAGACCAAATTTCCAAGGAAAGGACACTTCGGCGCAAACAAAGAGTAAAAAATAAATGCTATACAATTTCACTTGTTGGATATACAAATTCTGGTAAGTCTACTTTAATGAATATTTTGACATGTGCTGATACTGTTGCAAAAGATGAATTATTTGTCACTTTAGATCCAATAAGTAGAAGGGTAAAAATGTTTTTTGATAAAGAAATTTTATTGATAGATACAGTAGGCTTTATTTCTCGTTTACCTCATGACTTTGTGAAAGCTTTTAGATCTACCCTAGAGGAAACTGTCAGCTCAGATTTAATTTTGCATGTTGTAGATGGCTCCTCTCCAGTTGCTTTAGAGCAATTTACAGTTGTTAATCAAGTTTTAGAGTCAATAGGAGCTATAAACATTCCAATAATTACAGTTATAAATAAATCTGATAGAGGAATATATGGTTTCATACCCCATTCTGATGAATTTGTCGTTATTAGTGCAAAAACTGGAGAAAATATAGAAAAATTAAAAACTATGATAGAAGGTCATGTAAATAAGCACTTTGAGTTAACCCAACCAAAAAATATATAAACCTAAAGGATTTATGGGTAAAAGTACAATTTATTATTTTGACATTATTTTGTATTTTTTTATCCTCTAATTTAGATTACTTGATTCCCTGTTTTTTTTAAGATATACTATAATTCCGTGCTATATGGGGAGCTGGCGGTGCCCTGTAACCTGCAACCCGCCACAGCAGGATAGAACACCCACCGAGGCTTTTTTTATGGAAAAACGGTCCGGACAAGGAATGTCGATATCAAGGTCTTGTGCAATTTTGCATTGCGAACCGTGTCAGAGCTTGACCGCAGCAGCACTAAGTAATTAGCGGGATGTGCCACAAGGAAGCTTTGAAGGAGTTACCTATTCGGCATACGCTTCGGTAGAGAATGTCAGAGTGGGCGCACGGTTTTTTTTATTTTCATAATCAACCATTCCAAACTATATAACGAAATATTCCCCTACCTTAATGCTTTTTAAGTTCATTTACTTTGGGAATTAGATTGATAATGTGATTTAGAAAAATAATCCAAATGAGTTGCTAAAATACAATAGATAATCATACTGTAGTTTCGCTTTTAGAACGCATATTAACCTTGTTATCTTGACACATGCCTACGCAAATATTATAATTACATAAAGCCAAAGAATTGAGGAGAAAGAATGAAAACTAAAGTGATGTTTGTGATATTAATCGTTCTTAGCGTTGTTGCTAGCTTTTCACTAACTGCTTGTGCACCTAAAGAAGATGAATTACCGGAAATTATTTCGATTGAGGCAAAACTTGATAGCACCGTATCCTACTCAGTAGGGGATGTTTTTGATAGCTCAAAAATTACTGTAACTGCAACTTTAGATGACGAAACTGAACGTAAAGTCGAAACTGTCGCAGCACTTGTTTTTGATAGCGAAGATCTATTGCTAGATAGTGAGGGTAAATTTACTGTAAGTGGCACTTACGAATTATTAGTTTATTATTCTACTTTTAGTACTATTCTTGAAATTAATGTTGCTGAATAATAATTAATGCGGTCGGAATACAAACCGACCGCTTTTTATATTAACTTTAAATCTAATTGAGGATTGCTTATGAAAATGTCTAAACTTGTAGGAGAGAGAACTAAAACTGTTCCCTCTGAAGCCACAATTAAGAGCCATGTACTATTGCTTAAAGCTGGTTTTATCAAACTAGTAACTAATGGAATCTGGACTCTTGCTAACCCAGCAAAACGAATTGCTGATAATATTTCTAAAATCATTAGAGAAGAAATGGATGGTATTGGGGGACAAGAATGTCTTTTTCCAGTGGTTATGCCAAGAGATCTATGGGAGGAAAGTGGAAGATATAGCTCAATTGGTGATGAAATGGCTCGTTTTAAAGATAGAGGAGATAGGGATTTGGTCCTTGGAATGACTCATGAAGAAGCCGCAGTTCATTTTGTAAGAGATTCAGTTAAGTCTTATCAACAACTACCCTTTATGATTTATCAAATTCAAACTAAATTTCGCGATGAAGCTCGTTCAAGGGGAGGATTAATAAGGGTTAGAGAATTTACCATGAAAGATGGTTATTCATTCCATGAAACACAAGAAGATTTGGCTTTATATTATGAAGAAGTTTATCAAGCATATTTTAGAATATTCTCTAGAATTGGATTAAAAAACTTTATTGCTGTTAAATCAGATACTGGCATGATGGGGGGAAGTATTGCACATGAATTTATGCTATTAACTGATATTGGCGAAGATAGTATTGTTATCTGCCCAAAATGCGACTACAAAGCCAACATGGAAGTAGCGGAGTGTAGACCTAGAAAAAATCCAAAAGAAGATTTTTTAGATTTGAAAGAGATTTATACTGCTGAAGCAAAAGAAATTAAAGAAGTTGTTGATTATATTGGAAATACTAATATTTCAAAAACAATAAAAGCGGTTTGTTTCAACGTAAAAGGCAACTCAGAAAAAGTCATTATTTGCTTTTTAAGAGGAGACCTAGAGGTTAATGAGGCGAAACTAAAAAAGATTGTTAAAGCAGATATAGTCCCCGCAAACCTTAGTGATGCCGATTTAGTGGCGGGAAATATTGGCCCAGTTAGTCTTACTAAAAATAGTCATATGGAAATTGTTTTCGACAAATCTCTTGAAAACTCCTGCAATATGATATGTGGTGCCAATAAAGAAAATTATCATTTGATTAATGTTTGTTATGGCAGAGATTTCTGCCCAGAAAATTTGTATGATATTTCAAAAGTCAACATTGGAGATAGTTGTCCTAAATGCGGAGCTAGCTTAACTGTTAAGAACGGAATCGAAATAGGAAATATCTTTCAATTAGGGACAAAATACACTAAATCAATGGGAATGAAGGTTTTAAACAAAGAAGGAAAAGAAATAAATCCTATCATGGGATGTTATGGTATTGGTGTAGGGAGAGCTATTGCCGCTGTAGCAGAAGAATACGCAGATTCTAAAGGACTATCGTGGCCAATACAAATTTCTCCATGGAAAGTCTATATTTGCGCCCTAAGGTTAGATGATAAAAATATTATCGTGAAAGCAAACGAATTATATGATAAACTAAAGAAGATAGGTATTGAGGTAATTTTCGATGATAGGGATGCGTCTCCTGGTTTTAAGTTTGCAGATTGTGATTTAATGGGAATCCCAATTAGAGTAGTTATAAGCCCTAGATCCCTAGAAAAAGGCGTGGTGGAAATTCAAACAAGAGATGGGTTAATAAAAGAAGATGCCATTTATGAAGAGTGCATCGAAAGAATTAAGCAACTCTGTGATAAGATAACATAAAGTATTTTTGTCCATTTGTTGCTACTTTGTGGGAGAAAGTAATGAAAAAAGCAAGTTTAATACATTTGTTTATCTCATTTCTTGCTGTGGTTTTTATTTTTTTAATTGGGGTTGGATGTGACCCTACAAACACCCCTCCCGTCAATAATAATGATGATAATAAAGATTCTTGGTACACCGAAGGTTTCACGAAGGCTAATGTCGATGAGACCGACATGTTAAATGATTTGTTTAACAGTTTTTCCAACCAAATTAAAAATGCTAGCACAATTAAAGTCAATCAGCAATCCCCACAGTATTCCATGGATATGGGAATAAGGATTAAAATTAACAACGTTCCTGGGAGAGTTGAATTTAAGGTAAATGGGGATACCGAAAACTATGTAAACAGGTCTTTACACCTTGCTATCTATAAAGGAGAGGGATCTACAGAAAATTTATTTTTACAAGTCAATGTATTACCAATTAATGAAGAGCAATCTGATTTATTCATATCTTTAAAAGGTCCTGAAGGTTTTACGAAAATTACTATGAAAATCTTTTCTGAAGTCCTTGATAACATTTTCCCTATGACTTTAGGAAGTGGCTTTGATACAACAATGGGATCAATAGGGCAAGTTGTAGGAGGAGCACTAGCTTTTGAAACTGAAATTAAATATGAGTTTAAAAGAGCTGGCAACTATTGTACTAGACATTACAATGTAGTAATTGATTTAAAAACAACCCTCGAGAGGTTAGTTGATTTAATCCCAACCTTTTCTGAGTTTCAAGGACTAAGAGAAGATTTAGCTTTCTTTTTTGCTAATTTATTAGGTATTGATAGTACAAATGAGGATACGATAGAAGCCACTATGCCACCCATGGAAATCGAAATTGACTTTACTACTCAAAAAGGTACTTATCTTTCTTTTACCGGAGAAGATGCGATTATTTCAAATTTATCTATCAACTGTGTTGTTTCTGAAGATACTTCAACACAGGCTACAAATACAAGATTTAAGGGCGAAAGACAGGAAATAGAATTATTGTGGGATAAAATAATAGTAAGACGTAATGTATTAAACGAGGCTATGCCAGGAAGAGAAGAACTTTTAATATATGACCCATTAAATCCTAACACAGAGGCTTACAAAATGTACAACCATGATGGGCCTTTAGCGATATTGCTAAAAGGGGTTTATGAAGGTGATTATGTCGACGAACCAATGAGTATGCATTTTGGCTTTAAATATAATTATTATCAACCAGATGGTAGTGATGATGAATTTTGTTTTAGGGTTTTCAAAGATCTAGATCAAGATGTTTTAAGCCTTTATTACAAAGATAACATCGCGTATTTCCACGGAGTTTCGGAAACAGATTTTAGCATTCCCTTTGACTCATCAGCTTTTATTATGGGGAATGGAGGACAAAATCTATTAAGTGAAGAAAACTTATTGTTCAAAATAGTAACTTACCTGTTAGGCGCAGTAGAAATGATGGGAGAAAACGAAATTATCATCAATGTGGAAACAGAGTATTTAACTAATGTGCTAGGAATTACTCTAGAATCCTTCCAGCAAGCATTAAATGATGCATATCTTGGATCTGGCACACTAACACAGATATTAGAAGAAAATCAAATTGACATTGCGGATTTTCTATCAAACAGGAAATTTGTTTTGACAATTTCTTTGGAAGAAGAGTTTCTGGAAATTTTTGATAACTCCTTGCCTGACTTAGAAGGGCTAGGGGAAGAATGACACATTAACCAACCCATAAAGTTTGAGATATATATAAAAAACCGACTTATTTAAGCCGGTTTAATTTATTAGAGAGATTGCATGTTATATTCACCTGGCGGTTTGCTCAATAGTAATTTCGCTGCTCTTAAGCTTCCATATGCAAATATTGCTTTACTTTCCGCTTCGTGTTTAATTGTAATAATTTCATTATTCATTAAAAACTGAACTTCATGTTTACCTACAACAGTTCCGCCTCTAACAGAGTGCATGCCTATTTCTGTATTTTTTCTTTTACCAACATTACCATTTCTTCCGCAAACTAGTGCCATATTAGACTCAATTGATTTTATAGACTCCGCAATCATTAGAGCGGTTCCAGAGGGCGCATCTACTTTTTGATTATGGTGAGTTTCAATTATTTCGATATCAGAAGCATTACCCAATAAAGAATAAGCAAGCTGAACTAATTTAAGAAGAGCAGAAACACCTGTTGACATGTTGCCCGACCTAAATATCGGGATGAATTTTGAGGAATTCTTGATATATTCTAAATCGCTAGTATCATATCCAGTTGTTGCAAGAACAACAGGAATTTTCTTGTCAATTGCGAAGGGCAATATATCATAAATAGCTGATTTAACGGAAAAATCTATAATACAATCAGGGAAATCATTTAGACTGTATTCGCTAAAAGAAGAAAAAACTTTTAAACCTTGAGCTGTAGGGGAAGCGAACTTATCAATGCCAGCGATAACTTCTACATCTTGTAATTCATTTGCACAAGACAAAAGCATTTTACCCATTTTCCCACAAATCCCACATATAACAATTTTCATTTAATTCTCCAGTTACTAGCCGTTAATGAACAAATTTTTAGTTCATTTTCTAGCAATGTTGTTCTTGTATTGTTTCAAATCTAACTACAGATATGTTAAGGTATGTATTAGGATGTAATTTTACCACATCATTAAAAAAGTTATATTATGCCTAAATTTTTTAGCTCGGTTTCAACAAGCTTAATGTTTGAGCATCTAGTAAGGGGTAATCTAACATAATCATCACAAAGTCCGATAATTTTTGCAGCAGCTTTAACAGGGATAGGATTAACTTCGCAAAATAGGGCTTTAATTAAAGAAATAGAATCAAGCTGCATTTTACGGGCTAGTTCGAATTTACCCTCAAAATATGAGTCAGTCATTTTTGACATATAGGAAGGAATAACATTGCTAGCAACACTTATAATTCCTAATCCGCCAAGGCATAAGATTGGAAAGGTTAATCCATCATCGCCACTATATATGGTAAGCTTATCTTTAGAAATCTTGGCTAGATCCATAATTTGAGATATATTTCCACTTGCTTCTTTTATTGCACAAATGCCTTTATATCCAGCAACTTGAGCTACTGTTTCAGGTAGCAAATTTACTCCGGTTCTACTTGGAACGTTGTACATAATAATAGGTAGATTTGTAGAATCAGCGATTGCTTTAAAATGTAAAACTAAACCTTGTTGTGTGCATTTATTATAATAAGGGGTCACACATAAAAGAGCATCTGCACCAAGGAAAGCTGCTTCACGAGCTAGCTCGATAGCATGAAGAGTCGAATTACTTCCCGCTCCAACTATTACCGGAACCTTCTTATTGGTAATTTCAATTACAGTACTTGCTACCTTACGTTTTTCTTCATTTGATAGTGTAGATGGCTCCCCAGTAGTTCCGTTTGCAATTAATGCATCAATGCCATTTGTTAGTTGGAATTTAACAAGTTTTTCTAGACTATCATAATCTACACCATTTTCAGTCATAGGAGTAATAAGAGCAGTACCAACACCTTTAAAAATTGTCATATCTCCCCTCCAAGATTATTTGAACTTATCATCGTTAGCTAAAACATATTGTGCGATTTGTACAGCATTTGTAGCAGCACCTTTGCGGATATTGTCAGCAACAACCCATATATTACATCCCGAAAATACAGTATCATCAACCCTTATTCTACCAACAAAAACCTCATC
>CAYMPR010000012.1:20067-35091 GCA_964392385.1 uncultured Christensenellaceae bacterium
AAACTTTGTTGTTGTTCCATCTCTTAAATCGTTAAATCCTTTCATCCCAGCACCTGAAACAGCTTGATAGGTACTATAAATTACTCGCTTAATTGTATATTTATCGTGTAATGCCTTTAATGGTACTACAGCTTGAATTGTGGAACAATTAGGATTAGATATAATTCCTTTTGGATGAATTAATGCTGATTTGGGATTTACTTCGGGAACGACTAAAGGAACATCCTTGTCCATTCTCCATTGGCTAGAATTATCAATTACTATTGTTCCTTGTGAAGCGAAAATTGGAGCAAACTCCTTACTTACTGCTCCACCTGCGGAAAACAAAGCAATATCGATTTTCTTTCCGGCAATGTTTTCTTCAGTTAACTCAATTATACTATGCTTTTTGCCCATAAAATCGACTAAAGTCCCAGCAGAACGTTCGCTTGCAAATAGATAGTATTTGTCAACTGGCAAGTTTCTTTCCTCAAGAACCTGTAGAAATTTTCTGCCGACCATACCTGTTGCGCCAACAACAGCAAGAACACATTTTTTCATTTCCCCTCCACATAATAAAAATTAAGTAGATAATATCAATTACACCCCTGCATGTCAATTATTTAATTTAATAAAAAACATATAAATTTAGTAAAATTTTCCTGCAATGAATTTAGCACGCTAAAGTGAATAATAATTGGATTATTGAGACATTGGTTATGCTGTATCGTCTCTAATGAATTGTGCTAAGTAGATTACCTAGAGTTATATTAAGACACTCAATATGTTTACATTTTATTACTCATAAGTTATAATCAAGGACAGGAATAAATAACAAAATTAAGGATAATTTGATGGAAAAAAATTTAACGAAACAAACAAAAGAGAGAAAAGTAAGTGCTTTCAAAATCAAGCTAGTAAGTGCTTTATCAGTTGCTTCTGAAGATAGAAGTGAACCATTGAAAGGGAATTACCCTGGTGGTAGGTTTAAACGTTATATAGATATACTAAAGACATACTTTCAACCTTTGATGATCGTTAATCTTTTAACTCTCATTTTTTGTTTGCCTATCATCGGCATATTAGTGTTTTTTGAAGTGTATGGCGTTGAACAATTTGGATATTTAGTTGCAAAAATATCTCAAATAGATCCTCCCTTTCTTTTGGGAAATTTTGGAATTGGTGCTTCTTCTAGCCTTGCTACTGAAATTGCTAAGTCCTATCTATTGAATTCCTATAGGGTAATGATAGGGGGAATTGCGTTATTCTTACCTTTAGCCGGAGTAGGTATCGCTGGGAATATGTATATCTGTACTAAAATGGTTTGGGGCGAATCTTTATTAATGAAAAAAGATAAATATGGCAATGATGTTCCAAGAGTAATTAAAGAGTTTTTCAAAGGTGTAAAGGAGTTTTCTGGAAGAATAGCTTTAACTCTACTTGTTTTTGGAATTATTTTTGCGGGTTGTTCATTAATGATTGTTGAATTTGTAAATAGCATATGGCTCGGAATATCGAATGCGGGATATTATATTGGTCTTATCTTAGCTGCCATTATAATAGTATTTTCCGGCATGGTAATGGTGACATATTTACCATTTAATATTTCTTATAAGAGTCAAAAAACTGCCTATCGTATTAAAAACTCTTTGATCATATCATCTGGGTTTTCTGTGTCAGCTATTCTATCTTTTGTTTTTGCACTATTTCCGTTTGCCTTGTTATTAACTGGAGATATGGTGAAATTAGTAGTAACTATAGCCATTTTGTCTTTTGGCCTATCACATGCATGTTTAGTAATGGTTAATTATGCCGATTATAATAGTGAAAATTTGATTCAGCCGTTATATCAGCAGGAAATGAAAGCACAGCTACGTAAAGAACGTAAACAGAGCAAAAAGCCGGAGACTATGACTAAACAGACATATAAGAAAAAACCTACGAAATAAGTATAGTGTTTTGATTTATAATTGTTTTTATGGTGGCCAATTTATTTTCCATACAATAAGGTGATTTATTGAGGTTTTATGGGTAACTATTTAAGAGGACTAGTTTTAGATGGACAGGCTAGAGTCTCTGTCATTGACACATCAAATTTATTAAAAGAGATTGGAGATGTACACAATTTATCTACTTTTGCAAGAAGGGCTTTAGGTAGAGCTTTATGCGTGGGAGCATATATTTCTTTTAATATAAAAAATAATTCTGGAAAATTTAATTTAATATTAGAAGGAAATAGTGAAATTAAAAAGCTATATGTTTCAGGCGAAGGCCAAGGGCATATAAAAGCATATATGGATGTTGAGGCTTTACAAGATAAAAAAGATGCCAACATATCAAGAACTGACTTTTTCTCCAAGGATGGATATTTTACTTTAATTAAAGATATGGGATTAAAAGAACCCTATATTGGAAGAACTGAAATGATAAGTGGCAATATTTCTGATGATTTTGCTTACTATTTATTGAAAAGTGAAGGCGTTAAGAGTGCAGTTGGCTTAAACGTCATATTAAATGAAGATGCATTTTACTCCTATGGAATAATCTGTGAAGCTATGCCTGGGGCAAGCGAAGAAGCATTATATATAGTAGAAGATATCATGTCTCAGTTTAATAAAATTACAAATTTTATGATTGAAAATGATATTAAAAGCACTTTTGATTTTTTCTTTGGACATCTTAATTCAAAAATTATCGCTATTGATACGGTTTCTTTTTCGTGTGACTGCCTAACAAGGGTAGATAATATTATTAAAAGTGTAGGCGCAAATGAAATTGATAGTTTGCTTAAGGAAAGAGAGATAGTTGAAATTAAGTGCGATTATTGCAATAAAAAAATTCAATATGATAAAGAAAAACTTGAAATAATTTTTGGGAGAAAGTTTTAATGAGTGTACTTTATATGCATCAATCGGCAGATTTTTATTTTAAGACCGGGATGGAATACTTGGCAAAAAAAGAGTATTTTGATGCAATTACGTACCTTAGAAAAGCTGTATATATAGAAAAGAGTGAGGAGTATATTCTTGAGCTTGCACTAGCGTATTCCACTATTGAGGCGTATAAGGAAAGTATTTTATTATATATAAATTTATTGGAAAAGAAGAGATATCTAGAATATAGCATTGCGTTATCTAGAGATTGTAGATTATATGCAATAAAAAGTGGATTTTATGAGTTCCCTGAAAATGGTTGGTTTATTGCTAACTCACACAAATTTAAGTCTGGACAAGTTCCTCAACTTGCATATATATGTGACAACCTTGATTTTGAGGCAATAAAGGAATTGTCAGATCCTGCTTTTAAGGAAAAATTTTTAAAAGATGATGATTCGACGCCCCAAAACGAGTTAAGCTACATAGATACTCATTATAAAAGGAATTTTCGCAAAACCATTAAAGCATATGATGAATTTGTGAAAGGTAATTATGAAAAAACTGTCAAAATAGCATTTACTATTGAAAAAGACAGCGAAGATTACGAAATGGGACAAGAACTAATAATAAGATCTGCTTTAGCTCTTGAGGATTACGAACTTGCTGAAACAGCGGCTAACACTGTATATTCATTGTATGAATACAATCAAATCGGATATGAAACGCTTTTTGATCTCTGGTTAAAAAGTAATAAGCTAGATAGAAATCAACTTGGACTATTTGCCGAAAAAATTATAGAAGGATTATTGTCTATAAGTTCAGTAAAGAGACTTACTGATTTTTGTATTAAATTAAGTTTAAATTCATTTGACCTACAGGCAATAAATGGCATAAAAAAGGCATTTCAAACTAATAATCTTAATCAATCATATTTAACTTGCTATTTAGGAATTCTAATTAATGCAAAGGATTATTCTTTAGCAAAAAAGATGGTGGCTAAATATTTAAAAATATTTCCAAACAATTTCGATTTGGTTTTTATCAACTGGTACCTTAAAACAGATATTAATTCCAACGAAAAATATTTTTCAGATAATTTCCCAATAGTCATAGAGGAGATTTTGCAAAATCAGTTTGAGGAAGAAGTACTATCTAATTGTAAAAAAGAAGGGGGATTCACATGTTTAACCCCGAAAGCATATGATATTTTGGACGTTATTTTTGCACTTCAACGCCCTGAGCCAATTGTTTCTGCTATGATTCTTAATGAGGAAAATACCTCAGAAACATATCAAGATTATTTAATTGATAAACTTAAGCATATAGACGTTTCTAGTGCCTGTAAAGCTTCAATTATTTATTCACTTTTAAACTCGACTAAAAAAATTAACAAAAAAGTAATTTTTCCCTATGGCTCAAGTATTATTTCCTCATATCTTAAAAGCACAGAGTTTTCTAAAACAGCTAGGGGTAAAATATTTAAAGAGGTATATTCTGCAGTTTATACTTTCTATTTGTTGCATAAGAATAATATAGATGTAGATTTATTGATTAATTTGACAAAGGAAATGCAAAAGATAAAGACAAAAGTTAAATCGATAGCAGCTTTAAGTGCAGTTCTTTATTATTATTATTCAAAAATTAAAAACGTAGAAATAAACATCTTGGAAATAGTAAGAGTATTTCGCACGAATAAGAGTTCATTTAAAAAATATATGGAAATATTCTCCCAGCTATCGAACTTAAAAATCGAATAGGTAATATAATAAATTAAGGGTGGATATTTATCCGCCCTTAATAATAACTAATTGTTGATTTCTGTTTCAATTATCTTTTTCGCCTTTTTGACTCCTCCGAGAGATGGAATTTTGCTAATTAAAATCCAGCGAGCAAGAACTGCAGTTCCAAAGCCAACAAATCCTCCAAATAATATGTCGGATAAATAATGTGCTGCTACAACAATCCTACTAATTCCAACAAGAGTCGTATAAACAATTGGCACAACCCAAAATACCCAGCGTATTTTTTTCAATTTTTCGAAAATTTCTGGTAAAATTATTAATCCAAAGGAAGCTGAAGCTGCTACTGTATGACCTGAAGGAAAGGATTTAAAGGCATCCTCATCGGCATTAAGAAAAATTTCCTTATATATTTCAGATCTAATTTCAGGGGGACTAATCAAGTTTAACCTATACCAAGGAGTAAACCCAGCATAATTTGGGCAAATTACTTCAACGCCGGCAGGTGCATATTCGTTGCCAGGGGTCATAGTTCTAAATCTTTGCCTTTCCCATAAAATTTTCATTACTTGTACTATTATGTTACTAATTGCCATTACTATAATCAAAAATATAGCAAACCATAATAACTTTTTCATATTTTCTTGGGGCACAAAATAACAGCTAAATAATGTAATTGAGGTCAAAATTAGGCTAAAAGCGATTTGATATAGATAGGAATATAGTATAGCTTCGTTTGCAAGCCTTCCCCATAGCCAGATTGCCATAACCATGAAGCCTGCAAAAACGATTGCTGCAAAAATAGCCTTGAACATAATATTTAGCACTTTAGTTTTACCAAAATTTTGATAAAACAATATCGTGCCCGCAACAGGTGCAGCTAGATAGGTAGGGAACTCTCCGACATTAGCAAAATATTGGCCAAAAAAATTATTTGGAGCATACATAGCCTTATTGATTTGCAAGTCAAATAAGGCTGATATAACAGCAAAGACAATAAAAATTAATAGAGAAATGCTTAACTCTATCCATGAAGATTTATTAAGTTTTTTCATTTAGTCCTCCTAAGATAATTTATTATGATAATTACAAAAAATAAAGATTTAGTTGTAATAGACTAAAAATTAAGTTTTTCAGAAATATAATTAATAACATCATCGCTATTAATACGTATTTGAGTCATTGAATCTCGATCTCGCAGGGTAAAAGTATTGTCTTCTAATGATTGAAAATCAACAGTTAAACAGAAAGGAGTTCCTATTTCATCATGTCTTCTATAGCGTTTGCCAATTGAGCCTGAAATATCATAATCAGTAGGGAAAGCCTTCACAAGCTTTGCGAAAATTTCATCTGCTTTTTCAGAAAGGCCTTTTTGAAGTGGGAGTACTGCTACCTTGTAGGGTGATAAGGCGGGATGAAGGTGTAATACATTTCTAACTTCTCCTCCTGGTAATTCCTCTTCTTCATATGCATTACAAAGTACTGCAAGTAACATTCTATCTGCCCCAAGAGATGGTTCAATACAAAAAGGGATATATCTTTCATTGCTAATAGGATCTATGTACTCAAGTGATTTACCTGACTTTGTCATATGGGCTTTTAGATCAAAATCAGTTCTATCAGCGATTCCCCATAATTCTCCCCAGCCAAAAGGAAATAAAAATTCAAAATCAGTAGTTGCTTTGCTATAATGTGATAATTCTTTTGGATCATGATCCCTAAGCTTTAATGATTGAGATTTAATCCCTAAACTAAGTAGCCATTCATAGCAGAAAGAACGCCAGTATGTAAACCATTCCAAATCTGTCCCTGGTTTGCAGAAAAATTCAAGTTCCATTTGCTCAAATTCACGAGTCCGGAAAATAAAGTTACCAGGGGTAATTTCATTCCTAAAACTTTTACCAATTTGAGCTATTCCAAAAGGTATTTTCGCTCTTGTGCTTCTTGCAACATTATTAAAATTGACGAAGATGCCTTGGGCTGTTTCTGGGCGTAGATATACAGTATTTGCACTATCTTCTGTAACTCCTTGAAAGGTTTTAAACATCAAATTAAACTGTCTTAAATCGGTAAAATCACTATTCCCACAAACTGGGCATTGGATTTTATTGGTTTTAATATAATCTTGTAACTGTTGATTATTCCAGCCAGCAATTGATAATGTGAGCCCATTCTTTTTTATATATTCTTCTATTAAAGTATCTGCTCTATGACGTGCTCTACAAGATTTACAGTCCATTAGTGGATCGGAGAAACCACCTACATGTCCACTAGCTTCCCAGACAGTTGGGTTCATCAAAATAGCACAATCTACCCCATAATTTAGTCTATTTTCTAAAACGAACTTTTTCCACCATGCTTTTTTTATGTTGTTTTTTAATTCAACACCAAGTGGTCCATAATCCCAAGTATTCGCCAAACCTCCATATATTTCACTACCAGGGAAAATGAAACCTCTTCCTTTGCATAAAGCCATAAGTTTGTCCATTGTAAGTTCTGCCATAAATACCTCGAAAACCAAAAAATCTTTTATTAGTTTAATTAACAATATACTATTATTATTAGGGAAGAAAGTCAATGTTATTAAAAAGGACATTGTTAAATTATGGATTGCAAACTAAGAATTATTGTTTATAAAAAAACATTAATTATTAGTGGGAAAATAGGATATAAAGGTGACGTTATATTGTTTTAATATTAATAGTTATGTATAATGAATTGTAATTAAAATATGGGAGGGTATAATGACAAAACTTCACACTTATCCTAGCGGCTTGAGATTAGTTGTAAATGAAATGCCAAACACAAGGAGTGTATCAATAGGAATATTTGTTAATGCAGGTAGTGAATATGAAAACTCTGAAAACAATGGAATTTCGCATTTTCTAGAGCATATGTTTTTTAAAGGTACTAATTCTAGAAGTGCTTTTGACATAGCTAACGAAATGGAAAAAATAGGTGCTCGAATTAATGCATTTACATCAAAAAACCAGACTACACTTTATACGATTTCTCTTGATGACCATGCTGAAAGATGCATGGAATTATTGTCTGACTTGATATATAATTCAAAATTTGATGAAAGTGAAATCCAAAAGGAAAAAAGTGTTGTTATCGAGGAAATTCAGATGAATGAGGATGACCCCGAGGATTTATGCTTTGATAATTTATGCAAAGCATATTATGGCGAAAACGGGCCTGGGAGAAATATTTTAGGTACTATTGAAACTGTTTCTTCTTTTACTCAGGAATCACTCTTTAGATATGTTAAAGAAAATTATTTACCAGCTAACTTGGTGGTTTCGGTGGCTGGCAATATAAACCTTAATAAAGCAATGGAACTTACCAATAAATATATTGAAAATAGGGCAATTTTAAATTCCAGCGTTTCGAATAGAACATCACAAGTAAACCCTATTTTGGAAAATAAAATTATTATTAAACCTCTTGAACAAGCGAACATAGCTTTTGCTTTCCCTGGATATAGATTTTCCGATAAATTAGCGGTTGCTCAAAATATGCTAAGTAATTTATTAGGCGGTGGAATGTCTTCTAGATTGTTTCAATCAATTAGAGAAGATTTAGGATTAGCATACAACATATACACTCAGCCTTTGTCATATTTAACTTCAGGGATATTTACTATATACTTAGGTACAAGTCCAAAAAACACTCAAAAGGCAATTAAAGCAATTAAAACAGAAATAGATAAGCTTCTCGATAAAGGATTCACGGTAGAAGAAATTACTAAAGCTAAAGAACAAATGAAAACAGGCTTAGTTTTAGGCCTTGAAAGTTCATCTACAGTTATGATTATAGCTGGGAAAAGAGCTCTCTTAAAGCAAGAGATTTTCAATGAAGATGAGGAAGTAAAAGAAATTGAAAAGGTTACATTAGAAGATTTAAGTAATGCAATTAGACATATTTTCTGCGCCAATAAATATTCTATTAGTTACGTAGGCAAAGAATTTGATTTCAATATTCAGGATTCTTTTTAGTTTTCAATATAGTAAAGAGGTCTATAATTATGTTAAAATTATTTAATATAGATTTGGAGGCTAAAGATGAGTGATAATAAAAGTAATGGGAATATTTACTCAATAAAAAGGAAAGTTTCCATTGCAATTTTTTTAATTCTTCTTACAATCTTGGTTTTATTAATCCCTAAAGTTACTCGTGAATTTTTTATGGGTGTTTTTGGATATTCACTCTATTTGTATTTGATAGTTGCATTCATATGCGATTTTTTGCTTTTTACTGGCAAAAAAATCAATTTGAGAATAAAAACCATTGTTTTATTTTTCTCTATTTTATTCTTTGCAGTTTTAACCATTCACAATGTATTAATTAGACCAATAATTGATAGTGGTAACAATATTATTCTAGAAACATACAAAATCAGCTCTTTAGGTGGAGTAATTATCTCGATTTTTTCATATCTTCTTTACTTAGTTTGGCCAAACTATGGTTTTATGGTTGCTCTTCCATTTGTCGTTTGTGGATTAATTTTACTAGTTGCTTTGATGCCAATTATCAAAAAAATTGACAAGCGTTTCCCAAATCTAAACAAAAAAAAGCCTGCCAATAAAGATAACAATAAAGAAAAATTAAAAAATGATATAAGAAGTGGTAGTACAACTAACGCTAATGCTTTGAATAATAAAAAAGTTGTTCCCGGAGAAATTAATGCCGAAGAATTTAATGATAACTCCTCAGATGCTAGTACATTGTTATTTGGAGATTCAAACACAAATTCATATAAAAAAGAAAGAAACTTATTTTCTGGGCTAACGGATCAAACTACCGGAAGAAATAATAATAGTGCGTCGCTATTGTTTTCGGATAATATAACACAATCTAACAATTCTGAACCTGAGAAAAATGTCCAATATAAATTAATTGATAAAAATTGGGATAATACTATTTTAGACAAGCTTTATACAAATCAGGGCAGAAAAGAACTTTTAGAGGATGGGATAAGAAAGAATAAAACAGATAATCAAGGTATTGGCCCTTATTCAAATGATGGAAATTATCCTTTTGAAAAGAAATATAACATTCTAAATGAAGGGATAGAGTCAGGTGATTCTTTAGAGAATTATAATAAAGATAAAAAATTACCATCATCAGTAAGCGATTTCTCCAATAGTTCTGATTTTCTCTCTACAATGCCGCCCATAAAAAAGCCATTTGATGAAAAAAAGGCACTTGATGATTTTAATACTCCTTTGCCTTTTGAACAAACTCAAATTTTTCAAAGCATTAATGACATTAGAGAGAAAAGAGAGTTAAAAGAATCAAAAGATATAGTTACAGAAATTACTGAGCCAGTTAAAAAAATCATTCCTACTCCGATCCCTAAAAAAACCGAGGAACCATATTCATCTCAAATTTCCATGGACTCTCAGATATTTTCACCGCCGAAGAAAGATTTAACAGAGAAGGTAGACCCTATTAAATTAGCCGATGGCGTGCAAACTTCTTTGTTTACTAGTGATAAAGATAATAATAATGGGATAAATTTTTTACCTGCAAAACCATATAAAGCACCTCCTACAGATAAGCTTGTAAAGACTGAGGGCTATGATGTAACCTTCCCTGAGGATTATAATGAGTTTAAACAAAAAATCGAAACAACTATGGCTGAGTTTGATGTACCTGCAGAAGTAATTGGAGCTAGACGTGGGCCCACATTCACTATGTACGAATTAAAACTCGGGCCAGGATATCAGATATCAAGAATAAAAAGCTTAAAAGAAAACCTAAAGATGAGGCTGGAAGTAAATCAGATAAGAATTCTTGCGCCAATTGAAGGCAGAGATGCTTTTGGTTTAGAAGTCCCAAATAAAGTTAGAGACGTTGTAGGGCTAAGATCACTTATTGAAAGTGAAGAGTTTAAAAAATCAAACAGTGGAATTAAGATTTGTTTCGGGAAAACATTATATGGTAAAAACTTTGTTGAAGATTTAGCCCAAATGCCACATCTATTGGTCGCTGGAGCAACAGGCACTGGGAAGAGCGTTTTCCTTAACTCTTTAATTGTAAGCATTTTATACAAATATTCACCTGAAGAAGTAAGGTTGATATTGATTGACCCCAAAAGAGTTGAATTAGCCGTATACAAAGGCTTGCCTAATTTACTAATTGCCGAAACAATTAAGGAAAGTACTCAGGCTGTTAATGTATTAAAATGGCTAACCGACGAGATGGATAGAAGATATCAGTTTTTTGAGGGTGTGGGTTGTGCAAATATCGACCAATACAACAACGTAATTAGGGACCCTAAAAAAGATCCTAAAATGTTCCGTATAGTATTAATAATTGATGAAATGGCCGATTTGATGCTAAAAGGAAAAGGGCAGGTAGAATCTTATGTAGTAAGAATTGCACAGCTTGCAAGGGCTTGCGGAATACATATGATTATTGCAACACAACGTCCTACTGTACAGGTTATTACAGGCCTTATAAAAAGCAATATTTTGTGTAGAGTCGCATTTGCAGTTAAATCTAATGTAGATAGCAGAGTGGTTTTAGATGATATGGGAGCTGAGGATTTACTTGGTAAAGGTGATATGATATTCTCCTCCACATCTGGCACGACAAGGATGCAAGGCGCACTTGTAGAATTGCCTGAAATTAAGAGCATTTGTGAATATATTAGGACGAATAACGAGGGTGTTTTTGATAATCAACTTCTCGATGCTATTACAGTAAAACCTGAAGTAGAAGAATCTTTAGAAAATACAGAGTCTGGTCAAAAAGAGGCAAAGGCTGAGGAATTTGAAGTGTTGTTAAGGCAAGTCATGTCACTTTTTATAAGAAAAGAAAAGGCTTCTATTTCTAGTGCACAATCGGCTTTTAATATTGGTTACATGAGGGCAAAAAAGATTGTAGATGCATTAGAGGCTAGAGGGTATCTTGGCCCTGAAACTGCAGGAACCCAAGGGCGAGAGATTCTTGTTACTGAGGCAGATCTAGCTCATGACTTTGAAGATTAATCATACTTAGTGTAGCCCGCGGAACTTAATAATTATAAAAGAACGTAACAAAAAACCAGGGAATTCTACCCATTAGAGTTTAAAATTTCATGTTGTAAAATAGTTAATAAAATTATGGAAGAAAACAAAGAAAAAAGAGAAAAAATTGGATTAATTTCTTTGGGGTGCGATAAAAATCGTATTGACTCTGAAAAAATCCTATATTCTTTAAAAGAAAATGGGTATGAAATTACGCCCAATCCAGCTAAAGCAGATGTAATAATTATTAATACATGCGCATTCATTGATAAAGCCAAAAAAGAAAGCATCGATACCATACTTGAATTTGGAGAATATAAAAAAACCAACGAAAGACTTAAAATTGTAGTTGTAGGTTGCCTCGCTGAAAGATATGCAAGTCAAATTAAAGATGATCTACCAGAAGTTGATGTTTTTGCTGGACTAGGGACTTATAAAGAAATCGCCGATATTATAGCAGGAAAAAAAGGCTCTTTGGTAATGTCTGAGAATAAAGACAACGACTTCATGCCCGGTAGAGTGATTTCTACACCAGCACACTACGCTTATTTAAAAATTTCAGATGGATGTGACAATTTTTGCTCATATTGCGCAATCCCTTATATTCGCGGAAGATATCATTCATATAACATGCTAGACATTCTTGAAGAGACAAGGAAAATTTATGATAGTGGAGTAAAAGAACTAATTATTGTAGCTCAGGATACCACTAAATATGGTGTCGATTTTTATGGGAAACCCTCTCTGCCCAAATTACTAGAGGAATTAGTTAAGTTTGATTTTTACAAGATTCGCATTATGTATGCATACCCTGAAATTATCGATGATGAGCTAATTGAAATGGTTTCCTACAACTCTAAAATTGCAAAATATTTAGATATTCCATTCCAACATGTCAACGATTATATTTTAAAAAAGATGAATAGACATACCAATAATTCTTCTATAAGAAATCTAATTGAAAAAATCAAAGTTTCTAATGAAAATATTGCTATTAGAAGTAGTTTTATCGTAGGATTTCCAGGTGAAGATGAGCTCATGTTTGGAGAATTAAAAAAATTTATACAAGATGGTAATATAGATTACGCAGGTTTTTTTGAGTTTAGCAAAGAAGAAGGAACGCTCGCTTATAAATTCCCTGACCAAATTAGTAGCGTTATAAAAAAGAAGCGTCAAATTGAACTCTCAAAGTTACAGAGTAAAGTAATTTGTGATAAACATCAGCCATATCTGAACACGACTCAAAAAGTAATATATGAGGGTGTTGATTACGCGAAAAAATTATTTTATGGAAGAAATGAATTTAATGCTCCTGAAATTGATACAAAAATTTATTTCTCATCGAAATCCCTCGTTGAGATAGGTAACATTTATGATGTTTCTATAAAACAAACTGGCTTCAATCTTACTGGAGAAATAGTTGATTGAAGTTTAATAAAATACACAAACATACTAATAACAACAGTTTGATTATTTTACTGAATCTTATTAAGAAATAATTAAAAACCTGTTGAGTAATCGTTATATATGGAGGTAATAATAAATGAATTTTAGAATTAGAGTTTGTTGTCAGCCCTCCGAAATTAGAGATAGGCTAGAGCAGGCTAATATCGAAAGGAAGTATTCACTAGAAGGTGAGGGACTAGATTACTCTATTTGCTTTATAGATGAACTAACTGAAGATGAAATAGAGATTATTTTTGATGCTTTTTCTGATGTATACTATGGAAATAATGACGAAGATCTTCCTTCTACGCTCGTATCACTTTTGTATGAAAATGGCATGACAATTGCCTGTGCAGAAAGTATTACTGGTGGGATGATAGCAAGTTCAATAGTTGACATTAGTGGTTGTAGCGAAGTCTTTTATGAAGGGATTGTAGCCTATTCGAATATATCAAAAATGGATAGATTAGGAGTAGGTGAAGATACCTTAATAGATTGTGGCGCTGTAAGTGAAGAAACGGCAATAGAAATGGCAAATGGATTAATTAATGATAGAGTTTCTGTGGCAGTATCAACAACGGGAATTGCAGGGCCAACGGGCGGCACTCAAGCAAAACCTATTGGATTAACATATATTTCAGTGGTATCTGAAGGTGGAACAGAATGTTTTAAATGTTTTTTTAAAGGAGATAGAAACGAAATAAGGAGACAAGCAAGAGATTATGCCTTATTTAAGACATTGCTTCACATAAAAAATTATTTATAAATTTTATATAATATTAATGTTTTTCCCAGGAATAGAAGGTTATTGGGCAAAAAGGGAAAATATTAGTACAAGTGAATATATATCGTCAAAAAAATAAGTATTTTTAACCAAATAGTGTTATAATTATATCAACGAAATTAATAAGGAGAATAAAATGGACGAGAAAAAGCAACAATCATTAGCTATTGCACTTGCGCAAATAGAAAAGAATTTTGGGAAAGGCGCAGTAATAAATATGGCGAGTAAAGAAAAGGTTAAAATAGATGTTATTTCATCTGGATGTCTAGCATTAGACAAAGCATTAGGAATAGGCGGAATGCCTAGAGGAAGGGTAGTGGAAATTTATGGGCCTGAAAGTTCAGGAAAAACTACTCTTGCTCTTCACATAATTGCCGAAGCACAAAAACTTGGTGGAATTGTTGCTTTTATCGATGCTGAGCATGCGCTAGATCCTAGTTATGCGAATGCTCTAGGCGTAGATTTAAGTAATTTGTATGTTTCACAACCAGATGATGGTGAACAAGCACTTGAAATCGCAGATCAATTAATTAAGAGTGGTAGTATTGATGTAATAGTTGTAGATAGCGTTGCAGCCTTAACTCCAAAAGCTGAAATTGATGGGGAGATGGGTGATAGTCAAATGGGCGCACAAGCTAGATTAATGTCAAAAGCGCTTAGAAAACTTACCGGCAGCATTAGCAAGACAAATACATGTATTGTATTCATAAATCAATTAAGAGATAAGCTAGGAGTAATGTTCGGTAGCCCTGAAACAACGACCGGCGGTAAGGCCCTAAAGTTTTATGCAAGTGTTAGAATAGATGTTAGAAGAAAAGATACCCTAAAAGAGGGAAATGAAAGCATAGGGAGTCGGACTAAAGTTAAAGTAGTTAAAAATAAACTTGCTGCACCCTTTAAAGAGGCCGAATTTGATATTATTTATGGTCAAGGCATCTCTAAGTTTGGTTGTATACTTGATATGGCTGTAGAAGATGGTTTGATTACAAAGAGTGGTTCCTGGTTCCAATATGAAGGTGAGAAAATAGGGCAAGGAAGAGAAAAGGCAGTTCAGTTTTTGAAGGATAATACAACAATTTCAGCTGAATTAGAAAAGAAAATTAGAGATAAGTTTTAAGTAAAATAACTAATAATCATATCCACTTATTTTTTTATCATGTATGGTAAAGGTGTTTTTTCGTAAA
>CAYMPR010000013.1:0-13141 GCA_964392385.1 uncultured Christensenellaceae bacterium
CTTGTTCCATGAATAAATACTTGCCTAGCTGTTCTTTCTCTGCAACCCGTTGCAAGTACAATAGTTTTAGATTCTATTTCTTCAATTCCTTTAGAGCTTGTTACAAAAATATGGAAAACTCCATCAAATTTTTTAATAGAAGTTACAAATGTAGATAATTTTGTTTCAATATTCAGGTCACTTGCTTCTTTTATGTACATTTCTGCGTATTCAGGCCCTGATAACTTTTTCCCAAATCTAATAAGACCAAATCCATCGTGAATACACTGCTTCAGAATTCCTCCAAGCATCGCTTCTCTTTCGATTACTATTACCTTTGCGCCTTCTTTTTTTGCTTCGACTGCAGCTGCTAGTCCGCTTGGGCCTCCGCCAATTACCACAACATCATACATTGATGGCACTCCTTTTATATCGCCTAACTCTTTTTTATGTATAAAGACTACCTTGGAAAAATACTTTGTCAGTCTTTACTAATTTTTGGGATAAGTTGTTTATATAACAAAAAACTATTTATTACCTTTGTTTTTTGCTACTAGAATTTCGCTACCTTGTTGTTTCTTAGCTACTTTATCTATAGATATACCTTCATTCTCTGCAATAATTTTTACTATTTGTGGAGAACAAAAGCCACCCTGGCATCTTCCCATTCCAGCCCTTACTCTTCTTTTTACGGCATCAATTGTTGGGACCTTTAATGGAGCATTAAGTGCATCTATAATCTCCCCACGAGAAATTTCCTCACACCTACAAACAATCACCCCGTAATCGGCCCTTTCTTTTATTATTTTGTCTCTTTCTTCTAGGCTTAGCTCTCTAATTTTTGGAATAGGTTTTCGTATGGGATTAAAGTTTTCGTTGGGTTTAACAACTCCGCCAAGAGCGTTAATACAATACTTTGCTATATCCTCAGCTATTGCTGGAGCTGCGGTTATCCCTGGAGACTGAATGCCTGCAGCTTGCACAAAGTTTTCAACTTTTTTACTTCTCTCGATAACAAATTGCTCTTCGTATGTACTTGCTCTTACTCCTGCAAAATATGTAATAATGGAGCCTTTTGATATTTTAGGCATCATAGCTTGTTGCTTTTTTACCACCATATCAATGCCCTCTGGAGTTGTTGCAGTATCTTCTCTTAGTGGAGTTTCTACGGCATTAGGCCCTAGTAGTAAATTATTATCAGCTGTTATTAGTATTCCACCACCTTTTGTGTGAGAGGCTGAATGAGAAATGTCAAATCTACCCATAACGGTATTCATTAGGGCACTAGCCTTTTTATCAAGAATCATTTCCTCGCCTTTTCTTGGGTGAATTGTGAAGAATCTGTCTCCTGCCATTTCAGCTATTTTATCGCTAAATACTCCTGCAGCATTAACAACGACTTTTGGATAAATTGTTCCCCTATTAGTCTTGACTGAATAAATCTTTTTATCCTTGTGTTCCATACCAAGAACTGCAGTATTAAGAGCAATCTCAGCTCCATTAATTATTGCACTTTCAGCAAATGCAATTGTAACCTCATATGGACTTACAACATAAACATTGGGGTAATATGTTGCGCCATGTAATTCATCACTTACATTTGGTTGTCTTACTTTTAGCTCTTCTTGGGAAATCTTTTCAACTGCTATATCGTTTTTCTTGGCCCTTGATTTAATGAGTGGCCAAACAATGGAGCCAATTGGCTTTGTATATAAAACATATTGACCAGTTTGCTTGATATGAAATCCTAAATCTTTTGCAAGACGAGGATACATTTTATTTCCTCTGCAATTATATTTGACCTTTATGCAATCTGGATTTAAATCTATACCAGGATGAATTTCTCCATCATTTCTTGAGCTCTGAGCAACTGCTACATCATATTCCTTTTCCACGAGTAGTGCAGATAAATTCCATTTTGTAAGCTCACGTAAAATTGAACAGCCTACAATTCCTCCGCCAATCACTAAAACATCAACTTTTTTTCCATCATAAACTAAATCATTAAGCTCTGGGATTCTCATTTTAGGCTCTTCAAAGCCTTTAAGCTTAATATTATTTATTACCCCTCTTGAGCTTTTAGTGTCTACTGCTAGTTGTCCAGCTAATACTATTTCTTCCCAGCTATCGAGTTCTCCTGTAAGAAGTACGGCACCATTTTCAAAGCCAATCTCAATTCCAAAAAGTCCCGCTTTTAAAAGCTTTTTGCTAATTTTATCTAAAAACATTTCCTCTCCCCAAAAAAAATAGAAATAAAATCAATTCCTTATTCTTTATATTTTACTTATATATATATTAAATTGCAAGATGCAACAAAAAACTCTATTAAATCCTCATATCCGGCAAAATCTAATACGCCACAAACTACAACAAAAAACTCTGTTCTAAAGTAGTATTTCACCCCTTCAAAACAAAGTTTCTATTTTTCTCTCGACAATATACTCTCTTTAAATCATAAATGTGTGGTAAATATATGATAGAAAATTTAGTGGAATAAAAAATATCTTCATCATTTCAATTCTATCATGGAGTTTAGAATAGCCCGGCCTTACATCTGACACGCTAATAACTGAAAAGCCTTCCTTAATTTCCTCTACATTTAATTCTGTCTCTATTTCAATTGTTCTTTTTTCACCAGGGTACATATCAAAGAAATTATCCGAGAATGGTTTAGTTTCTCCTTTAATTCTAAGCGAAACAAATCGTTTATATATAGGAGTATAAAGAGAAATAGTTGCTTTATTGCCATCTTTTTTTATCTCATAAGTAATGTCATCAATAAGAAGTTTGCGAGATGCTTTTTTACTTAAAAATATGCCTTTCCTCATTAATTCATTGCCTTCTTTATCGGACAAGGTTACTAAAACATATGAGTTCTCATTTAGCTTATACACACTGTTATCAAGTATAGCTAGATCAACCACTTGTCCTTTTGAAATAATTGTCTTTTGGGTTTTTTCTATGCATTTTTCTAAATTTACATCCCCAACATAATACTTTAAAGTAACTTCTGCATCGCTTAGCGTATCATTTATTCCCTTAATTACAACATCGTTGCCTTCAATTACAGGAAAAGCAGCTAGTGGAGCATCAAAATGCTTAGTGCGATAATGCAATGCCTTAAAGTTATTATAGTAATCTATACCTGCCCAAGAGTTTACGCCCCAACAATCATTTAATTGCCAAATAAGCGCCCCATTACAAACTCCTTTCATAAGTCTCCAACCAATTGTGGCTGTTTCCATACATTCAGATTGAACTACTTGCGTAAAATACACGAAATGCTCCTTTTTCTCTGGTTCCCAAAGCATTTGATTCATGTAATATTTCATTTTCTTGTTACCACTTAGACATTTTTGGTGGAGAAGCATAGTATGAGATTTCAAATCATAATCTCCCCCTGGTGCAAAAATATCGATGGCATTTAGTGATGGCATAGATTGCATACCAAACTCGCTGCAAAATCTAGTTTTTCTCTTGTTATAGTACTCGGGTTTTTGAAGCCCATGCCAAACAGCCCAAATATGAGTATCTCCAATATTATCTTTGTCCATTCCTTCCATAAATGTTCCACTTCCTGGAGATGTTGGCCAATATGGTGTAACCCTATCGAGTTCTTTTAGCCTTGCTGGAATATCTTCATAGAAATACTTTTCCATATCACTTACTAGCTCTTTCATATATTGTCGCCAGTCTGTGCTTATTGATTCAATTTCATTATTACCACACCAAAGTGCTAGTGAGGCTCTATGCCTTAGTCTTTTAACATTGTCTTCTAGTTCTTTAATCGTTAAATCATAGAAATCCTTTCTTCCCCACTGAAAAGGAGTGCAAGCAAACATCAGGTCTTGCCAAACGAGCAAACCATATTTATCGCAAAGATCATAAAACTCGTTTCTTTCATAGTATCCTCCACCCCAAACTCTTAGCATATTCATATTCGCATCTTTTGCAGCTTTAACTAATAATTCAAGTGTTTCGCTTGTTGTTCGATTAATAAAAATATCAGTTGGAATCCAATTTGCTCCCCTTGCAAATATTCTCTCACCGTTTATAATAAAACAAAAATCGTTTCCAACCGCATCCTTTTCTCGTGATAAAACAATAGTTCTAAGACCAATATTCTTGATATCCTCATCAACTACAATATTACCTGATTTCAGCCTAATTTTTACTTGATATAATGGTTGATTTCCAAGGCCATTGCACCACCAAATTTTTGGATTATCAATAAAAACACTGCCGGTATTTCCTTCAAAAACTACTGGCAAACACTCACCACTAGGCGTTACTATTTCCCCCTCAAAAACACACTTAAAGTTATCGTATCTAAATGAGTTTTCTTTCTCCTCAGTGTTGCCTTTCGTCGTGTCATTTTCCGTTTTAGTAAGTATCCTAAGCTCAACTTTACTATTGGCATGGGTTTGCTCTATAGTGACATCTGCAATCCTATTTTGATAAGCTAAAATATATACATCTCTTGTCATACCACAAGATACAAAGTGCGGACCCCAATCCCAGCCAAAATGGTACTGTGGGTACCTTAAGTGTGGGTTTCCACGCTCCCCAACTACTCTTAATGGAAGTTTGTACTCTTTTTGTAATTTTTCAATTAATTCAAATGGTGGATGGAAAACCACCTTAATTTCATTCTCTCCAGCTCTAACCTTCTCCTTAATATCTAGTTCATATAGCGCATGCGCACTCGCAGTTTTACCAACCTCTTCGCCATTAATATATATGGTGGATAAGGTATCTATTTGTTCAAAAACCAGTCTGATATTAGGATTATTTATCTCTTCTTTTGTAAGAGAAAATTTCCTTGAATATTCCCAAGTTTTTTTACTTACCCATTGCAGCGTTTCCTCGTTATTTCCAAGTATCGGATCTTCAATTATTCCTGCTTTAAACAGGTCTAAATAGTTGCAAGAAGGAACACTCCCAACACACCTTTCTTTTCCATCCTCACTAGCTAAATTCCACTCTCCGTTTAACAAAATTTTTTGCATTTTGAACCTCTATTACTTTGATATACTTATTTGATATGTATTCATTATACAATATCTTTAGGGGTAACCGCGAGTACTCATTTTATTGGAAATATTTATCGTCATATTATTATCATACTTCTTAGGTAATCTCTTTTTCTTTTTTTAAAATCCTGTTTATTATACAATCAACTTTCCATATTTTTGAATTAATTGTATATTTTATGGCTAATATGCAAATATTCTTGCCAATGGTGATATATTATTTGATTTATGCATAATATTCTATTGTATTTTATATACGCATATGTGATATAATATTAACAATCTTACTTTTTAGTGTAAGTAAATTTGATTAGGAGAATACGAAAATGAAAAAGAATAAGTGGATTACTATTTTAATAGCCGCGATTCTTGCTGTAGTTGTTGCAATTACAGTTGTTGGGTGTAAACCCGAAGATGTGCCAGATGATCCTATTGTTGTCACCGAGAAGAGCACAGCGGCACTTAAAGCAAGTTTGCTTTCAATGTCTGGCTTTACAGAAGAAATCACAGTTGAGGGTGCAAATTACGACTTTAAAGAGCAAGCAATTGTTCTATCTTTAATCAATAATCTTTGCGCCAATATCGCAGCATCCCCTATGTCTCAAGCAAAGATTGATACACTTGCCACAACTAACTTTGAAGGCATGGAAGGCCCACAAGATTTACTTAGCTTGGATTTAACGGAGGATGATTTTGTTATTGTTGCAACCGCTTTTTATTCAGCTGCCCTTACAACATTTAATAACCCTGCCCTATTTGATGCAGCAGAAGCCGCAGCTACAGCATATATTGCTTCTGTTCCAGCTGAAACCAAAACAGCCTATGAAGACTTTACAAAGTACTTCATTGTTGCGGACAAATTAACGCAAATAGAGGGATATGCTAATAGTTTCACAGAGGCCGATTTTGAGGCTGCTGTTGCTCTTTTAGCCTCAGTTGATTTAGTGCCTGGTGCTGGCTACGAAGCAGAAAACCTATCAGAAAGGTTTACAAATGGTCTTTTAAATGTAGTTAGAATTGCCCGTGACGAAGCAGAAAACGCTATTGTTGCTTCTGCAGAATCTGAGGCAGCTAAAGACAAATTAAATGCACTTGTCATTAGGGGTCATTGGAATTTCAATGAATTCGGAACTTTAAAAGATTGGGAAGCAGATAGAGGCAGCAATCCCAACAGTGATGCAAATACTATTTCTTGGTTAAATACTTGGCTTACTGAACTAGAAGTTGTTGCTGGGGACACTAATATTACTATCCCTGCCGATGCAACTGGAATTACAAACGCATGGATTGCGAGTGTTTCTAGCGAACTTGATTCTATAGTTAATGGTTTAGAAGATATAGCCTATCCTCACCATGATTATGCTAGAGTAGCAAAAGATGCTCAAGGCATTGAACTTGGCTTTGAGCAATCTGTACTTTCTAACGAAGTTTTATCTCCAAAAGTACAAGCCTTATTCCCAGAACTTCCTGTATTTATGTACAGGACTATGTCTCTAATGGAGAATGAGACGCTTTCTAGTTTATTCAGCGATAAAGGTGGCGATAATCCTCTGTCCGGCATGGACCCATCTCAATTTATTGCAATAATTGATAGTATTAATTCAACACTTACCGACTTAAAAGCCTTTTTAGAGACAAACTCCGTTGATTTGTTAGCCCTACAAGGAGCCATCGAAACGCTTATTCAAGATGAAGATTTTCATCTAATTGCAGAAAGATTTCTTCCATTCTACGAAGGAATCGGAGCAATTGTAAGTGCTGGTCCAAATGCAATTGATGTTATCCAAGAATTGGTTCCCATATTCAATGCTGAAAATGTCAACGGGATCTACGATTCACTTCAACAAGAAAATTCCCTTGCACTCCAAATGAATACTGGAATTTATGCGGCAAAGGTTATCGATGCTGTATATGCCATTTATCAAACAGCTTCAGACTTTTCAGAGACACTTTCAACAATTATACTTGATGACTTATCCGGTTTTGCTCAATTACGTGCCCTTGAAGCTGTTGGAAATACGTTTTCGGAGATGCTACCTGTAGAGCCAGTTACCATAACTGAAGATATGATGATTAATTATGAGATCTTCGGCTGGGCGAAAGAAATTGCCCTTGAGGCAAGATGGGAAACAGATCCAACAGCCATTGAAGCATATTATACCGAGCTTCAAGAACTTCCTGTAGGTGCAGTGACTGCAACCATTACCGATTTTTCGTCTTCAACTGAGGTTGATGCGTATTTTGCAGAACTTGATACATACCTAGCTGGATTAGTAGAGGATGAGACTTCTGGAATTAGAGTTGCATTAAATAACCTCATTACTGAAGCATTAGGAAACAGCCCTTATGCCCTTTTTGTTGAAGAAAGCACAGTTATTCAGGCTCTAGCTGCATGTACACCAGTTGAAAGTGCAGAAGATGATAATTATAACGCTCTAAGAACAGCCCTAACCGATTTTGTCAATATTTTTGTTAATGCAGGCTTATTCAATGAAGGCGAAAATCAAATGTCTCCTATTGACAATGTAGGCGAAAATACAATTGAAAACTTTATGACTAACTTTATGGCTGGCTTATTTGAAGGAATGCTAGCGGATGAATTAGATCTAGAGTCAGTTGAAACTATTCTTTCTGAAACTGCCCCATATTCTTACGAGGCAAGTTTAGAAGGCGAAACAACACTCATTAAAATCATTGCCAATAAGACTGGTAAATTAAGTCTCACGTTTAGTGCTGGTACCTATTCCGACATCTCGCTTTACCATCCAAATGAAAGAGAAGCAGGCTATTGGGGTGGCGGAACACCAAGCTTTGAAGTTTATGCTGGTATGATTTACTACTTAGAATTTTCTACTGACGCTGCTGGCGAATTATCAATGTCGATTGTTGAAATCGATTACCAACCAGAAGTTGAATAACATGTTTTTTTAGAACTTAGGGATGTGCAATCGCACATCCCTTTTTTCTACCTTGTGTATACCTATTTCCCTTTAATGTGTTCATAATCTTTATATGATTATCTATTTAACTTGTGTATCGTAGGAAAAAATATTTATTCAAACGAGTATATGGGGATGATATACTTTTAGATTTTTTAAGATATATAAAGTATAATTTCCTTATGAGTTTAGTAAAAAGTAGGAGCAAATTATGCAAACTATTATTAAAGCCAATAATATAATAAAAAAGTACAATAATATTCCTGTAATTAAAGATGTATCTCTTGAGGTAAAAAAAGGTGACTTTTTATCTATTGTCGGAAACTCTGGTGCAGGGAAAAGTACTCTACTGTATTTGCTTTCAGGGATTGAAAAGATAGACTCTGGTCGAGTTTTGCTTTTTGATATCGATATATCTATAGCTTCCGACACAGAAATGGCAAAATTACGATCATCTAAAATTGCCTTCGTATTCCAATTCGATAATTTATTCCAGGATTTATCTATTCTCGATAATATCATTTTGCCAGGGATAATTGCGGGTAAAAAGAAAGAAGAGAATGAAAAAAAAGCAACTGAGTTAATGAGATATTTTGATATTGAGAAAATATCAAAAAGTAAGCCTAGCGAGGTTTCAGGCGGAGAACAACAACGCGCTTCTATCGCACGTGCCTTAATTACTCAACCCGAAATTCTCTTTTTAGATGAGCCAACTGGAAGTTTAAATTCCGAAGCAGGTACACAAATAATGGAGCTGTTAAAAAAACTTAATAAGGACTTCTCTCTTACCATTGTCCAAGTAACACATAATATGCCTTTTGCTGAAATAGGAAATAGAAAAATTGTTCTTAAAGATGGCGAAATTATAGAAGCAAAGTAAAGATTTATAGCGTCATATTACCCCTACTTATCAATAATTATTTGCCTAATCCCTTATAACAACGATTTTAGCTTAAAAGAAAAACAATATGTTTAAATTTATACTAAAAAGCTCATTCTCTAAACCTTTAACTGCTTGTGCTACAATTTTTGTAATTGCTCTTGCGGTTGTTTTACTTTACTCTATTTTTAACTTTAATTTAGCTGTTGAAGACTATTATTTTGGTGAAAGTGACCCTGAGGCTGGCAGTAGCAATATTATCATATCGAATAGTGCTTCTGAAGGAAGCAATTTTGTGCCCCTTGGAAACTTAAAGGAAAGAACTGACATAAATTATGCAATTGGCTCCATATCTTTATATTGCATGTATGAAAATGGAGAACAAGAAGAAGCTATATATCTTAGAACTTTTGAAAAAATTGAACTTGAAATGCTTCACGACATTTCCCCCATTCGTCCAAGTGATGCAGATATATCAAAAATACTAATGGATAGCATAATAGTCTCAGATACTTTTGCAAAAAGCAATGACTTAGATATAGGCGAATCTATTACCTTTTCTGCCCTTGGAAAAGAAATAGTGTTTTATGTAGGGATAATAGCCGAGGATAATGGATATTTTTATAACAATCCAAATGTAATTGTGGGCGTTAGCAGCTATATATCACAACAAATGGGATGGAATTTAGGAAAAATTTACAACAACATATATATTTCAACTAAAGATGGCGTAAATATAGAAAATCTTATTGATGAGCTATCTATATCGCCCAATTATCTAAACTCTTCCGTTAAGCTTTCATATGATGCTAAAGATACTTTAGAAAGAACCAGAATATATACTACTCTATTTGATTTTGCTTCCGCAGCAATTATTTTGATTGCTCTTATCATAGTTTTTAAGCTTTATGAAATTATGTTTTATAGGAAACTTGATGAAACTATTAAGCTAAGAGTCATTGGCCTTAGCGCTTCTAAGAATATTATTTACTATTCCCTCGAAACCTTAATCTTAAGCTCACTTGGAGCACTTCTCGGAGCTTTAGTCGCTGTTCCATCATTTAATTTTATGGTCTCCTCTGCTCTTCCTAGTTCAAATGTAGACTTTTCATTTATATATTTAATGATTGCTGTTTTAAGTATTATTTTCCTAAGCGTAATTATTAGTCTACTCCCAATAGTTCAATCAACTAAAAAAAGTATTAGAGAAAACATGGCATATTCTAAATCACCTCGAAAAAAATATCGTCTTTTTATACCACTAATTCTTCTCCTTGTATATATAACCCTTCTAATTTTAGAAAGTACAATTAACTCATTACGGGGGATTATAGGAGTTACTAATACAATCTTTTCTTTAATTGTAATTCCTTCCTTAATCCCACTTACTGTTAGATTTATTGGAAGTATCTTAAGAAAAATCCCTTCTAAAAACATAATATTATCTTCTTTATCAATTGGAAAATCCGAGAATTTAAACATTTCTCTTCAAATGCTGAGTATGGCCATAATGGTTGGGATTTTTGTTTTTAATTCATTAAACGTTATGGGTGGATATGCTAATTCTACAAGATACTATGCAAGTGATAAGGTATTAATTGCAAATGCAGGTTCACT
This sequence comes from uncultured Christensenellaceae bacterium, assembly GCA_964392385.1. GTDB lineage: Bacteria > Bacillota > Clostridia > Christensenellales > DTU072 > MWEH01. The sequence continues at coordinate 10,449 of CAYMPR010000013.1, forward strand.
TACAGATACGGACCTATCAACTATTGGGGCTCTAGAGGGAATAGATAAGGTAATACCCATAAACGAAATATATATGAATATTCGAATTACGGAGGACGATAGTTCAGTTTTTGTATGTGGCATAAAGGGCGAGGATTTGCCTTTTTATTACAATTTGTCACTCTCTAGTGATCAAGATACCATTATTAATTCAATAAATAGCTTAGATAAAAGATATATTGTCGTATCTGATGCTATAAGATATGTAAACAATTTATCAATTGGAGATATTGTTACTCTTTCTAATAAAGATTTTACTTATGACTACGAAATCTCTGGTTTTATTCAATCACATTATAAACAAGGCAATATTGTCTTTATTAATCCCATTTTAATGGCAAGTGATTATAAAACTGATAACTTAAATTATGTCTACATTACTGCTAAAGAGCCTAGTAGCTCTGCAGCCGATATAAAAAATCTCTTACCTACTAAAAATATTTTGTCGGTTCCCCTTTCTAGCTTTGTCGAACCATTTCTTGAAACCCAATCATCAATGATAACCTTTGTTTTGAATTTTTCCATTTTTATGGAGTCTATTTTTTTCCTAGCAGTTATTGTTAACTCATTTAATGCAAAGCTACAGAGAAAAGGTGAAATCTTTAAGCTTCAAGTTCTTGGGTTAACAAAGAGCAATATATTTGTTCATTCTCTATTTGAATCAATATTGATTGGCTTGCCAATTTCCTTGCTTTCATTTGGAGCAGGAATACTTATGCTATTTAGCTCGATTCATGGCACAATCTATTTTGATTTTTACCAGCCTTTTGTCTTTTTACCACTTGAATCGATCATAATTACATCCTGCTTTTTTATAGCCTTTGCTTTTATTCCTATTCTCTATTTCTTAATCAAGAGACCATCACTATCTTCAGCATCGATTAAGGATAAGTAATGTCCAAGTTTGTGAGTTTTGCTATTTTACTAAATGTTTGTTCCTATTTTACCTTTGTTCTGTTTTTCAATCTTTACAATAGATATTATTTAGTGATAAAATTGTAAGTAATTAGTTTATATATATGGGGGGTTATATGAATAGGCTTTTTAAAATTCTTATTGTCTTTTTATGCCTATCTTTATTTGCATCCTGTCTAAGTTTACTTAGTGGTTGTGGCGAAGAGGAAGAAGTGGAAAGACTTAATGTTGTATTTTTGGGAGATTCTATTGGAGAAGGCATATTAGGCCCATCTCCTATTAATGAACGAGACTATTATGGATATTATGGAGTAATTGGAAAAAGAAATAATTTCACTTACTATAATAGAGCAGTTTCTGGTCATAAAACCTCTCAAATGTTAGAGTTTATACAAAGAGAAGATGAAGGGGCATCGATGACACGCACCCATCTAATGGATGCAGACATTATTTCCATTTCAATACTAGGAAACGATTTATTGCAAAACGATTTAGGTTCACTAGTTGTTGATGCCTCACAAGGTGATTACTCAAGACCAGAGCAGTATCTCGCTTTAGCCGCAGTTGACTTTGCCACGATTATTGAGACCCTAAGAGGATACAATCCCGATGTTGTTATTTTAATGCAAACTTTATATAACCCAGCAACACCTGAAAGCATTGTAATTTCCGAATCTAGAAAAACAGAGCTCACAGCTCTTGGCGTTGATTCAAGTCAATATAGAGTACTTGCTGGAAATATTTTGCAAATATTAAATGATATAATATACGACTATTTAGAAAATAACCCTGGCGCATATTATATAGTCGATGTTCACAAGGCTTTTAATGATATTTATGTTGCTGACAATGCTCGCGGAAATGCCCTATTTTATAACGATGATGTTCACCCCTCTAATCAAGGCCATGCAGTTATAGCTGACACAATTCAATCTAAGCTCGAAGAACTTGGCTTAGCTGATAAAGATACTGCCCTATTTAAATATAAACAAATGAGATTTTTACAAATGCAAAGACTCTATGCAGATACTGCAAATTTAACTCAAGCTGCTACTGAAATCTCAAGTGCTACATCTTGCTCTGAAGTTACGGAAATATATTTTAGACTTACTTTGGGCCTTACCCCTAAATATTAATAAGGAGGATGATATGAAAAACAATATAAGGAAAATATTGATATTAACAATACTGCTTTCAATGGTTTTTTCATCCATGTACCTTCTTACAGGGTGTGGGGAAGAAGAACCTAATCCAAACTATGTAGCGGAGGAAACAGAACTATTAATTTCTTCTGTCGAAGTAATGGCTTTTACAAACGAATTAACTTTTCTAATTTATGATAATAAAAAGAGTAAAATAGTTTTTACTCCAGAGGGCGAAGCCACAATAACACTATATATAAGGCCCGCTGCAATAGCTCTTGTAAATGCCTTCCTTTCTGAGGCTGATTTAAATGAAATAGGTATAATAGGAGTAAGCTTAGACGATTTCTTTGATGTATATCCCGCAGGAATATTCCCTGGATTTTCAGCTGACGACATTGCTGGAGGATTTGAGCTAATTCAAGCTGCCCTTAATCTTGAGCTTGTCGGCTTAAACTTTGAAGATCCTGCCCTAGCGGAACTCGCAAGGTCTATACGAGAAGAAAGGACCTTACCAGAAGGTTTCCAGCTCCCCGCAGTTGAATATGCTCTTGAAATAACGGCTCCATATGTAATAAGGGAACTTGAGTCTCCATA
>CAYMPR010000013.1:13241-29982 GCA_964392385.1 uncultured Christensenellaceae bacterium
ATTACCTCAGCCATATTTTGTCCGTTATTAATTGCTGCGGTATAGGCTTCAGAATTATAGCCAAGTGCGCCACAAAGGAATATTCCTATTGCAACAGATAACGCATTTGAAAGCTTGGTTGATAGGGATAGAATGCTAAATTGAGTGCCTTCTTTTCTTTTCCCCGTTTGCCATTCTCTGTATTCAACAATATCAGTTGTCATTACTAGAGGTATATATGAATGCGAGGCATACATAAAGCCTATAAAGAACATGTATATTAATATTGCCCCAACTGTTCTAAATGCAGCTCCACCAAAAGCATACAGTAAAAACGCAATAGTACTTACTATAAAGCCATAAAGGCCAAAGATGAAGAATGTCTTTTTCTCGCCAAGCTTTTTAGTTATTTGAGGAATAAGAATAAGAAGTACCATTGCAGGAACAGCTGAAGTCGTTCCAAAAAGCCATGAAACTGAGCTTCCATAAACTGTGCCCATTCCAAGAAATGCTAAATTTATGCCATCTCTCATTAGTACAGTATGTGCTTGTACTGCAATTCCCATTGATATGTTTCTTGCAAAACCTAAAATATATGAAATAAAAACGATGATTATCATTTTATTTTCTTTAAGTTCTTTTTTTAGTTCTTTAAAAGAAACTTTTTCATCAGATTTATTTTCATACTTTTCTTTATTTTTAAAAACCATTAATATACCAAAAATTAGTGCAAGGGCACACATTATTCCAGAGGTAATATAATATTCTTTTTGAGTCATTGTGCCAGATCCAGTCATAAAACAAACTAGGGTTGCAAAAACACCAGGGAGTGCAAGCCCTACTGCTTTCATCATGTTTGACAGTCCTGCTGCAACGCTCCTTTCGGAAGCTACTGGTGAAAGACGTGCTAGCATACCTTGAGAAGGTATGTCAGATAAACTCATAAGTGAGTTCCAAAGTAGTGTAATAAAGGCGATGTATATATATGCCCCAACGCTTGAAGTAAAAGGAATATATACAAACATAAGCATAGTTATAGCAACAAATGGAATTAGAGAAATCAAAATCCACGGTCTCATTTTTCCGCTTTTGAAATGAGACTTATCTATTAGGCTTCCGATAAAGAAATCTGCAAGTGAACTAACTATTTTGGCGCAAAGAATTATAGTTGCAATTATCATTAAGCTAGAGGCACCGCCTAAAAGTGTGCCGTATCTTGCTGAATAAAATTCTGATTGATAGCTGTTTACAAAGCCAACTGCACTTTGTATGCCAAATATTCCAAAGGCATATATCCAAGCAGCTCCAACCGAGAGTAGTGGTTTTACGCCTGTTTTTTGTTTTTTATCCCCCATTTTTTCCCCTTTATATTAATTTGTCCATTTGTCTTTATAGAATAATATTATAAATCTATCACAACTGACCCATATTGTATATGGTAAATTGCTTTTTAACTTAGATAAAATGCTAAAACCCTTTTTCGATAAAGACCATGTTACAAAATCCAATAGATAATAATAAACTTTTCTCCAGCTACAAAATTAATTTATTTGTAAGTTAAATGTTACTACCAAAGGTTTTCTACGTATTCGCAAAAAGCATACATATCTTTAATTTCAAGGATGGTCCCATCATCAAGAACTACTGTACCATTGTAATACCCATGCACTTGATGACATTCCATTTTTAATAGACCCAAAAAGTCAGTTTTTGTATGGTTATCATAAAAAGGTGTCATTGTTAAATTGAATTTTCCATCATCAGACTTAAAAATCCAAGGTTCCATCCATCCTTTTGTCTTAGGGCACTCACTAACATCAACTGCGCCTATTTTATGGGCTTTACCTTCATAAAAAACGCAAGTTTCAGTGGCATTACTTTCATCTCCTATACCCCATGTAATTTCAAATCCAAACAACTTACCATCAATTTCAGTTGCTCCATTTCCCCAGTACCAATAGTTTTTGTGTGGCCATAATCCTCTTCCCCAATCGATGACACAATATGCATCTTTACCAAAGGTTATTTCCTTATCGCCAATCTTTACTTTTCCTTTTGCTTTCATGCCATTAATCTTTTGAGTGTAAAAGAATCTTCCAGGAAGTTCAAAGGGTGTAGCTATAGTTATGGATTCGTTATTTATGTTATTAGTTGCCTCAATATCAACTTCAAGCATCACATCAGCTTTCCCACTAAAATATAATGATCTTTTTGTTTCAGTTACATCATACCTTATATGTTTACCGCCAATTTCATAATCTAACTCATATGGCTTTTCGCCATTTCTTGGCATGGGATATTTTTTCTTGGTACCAAAGGTAAGGCCCATTGCAGAATGTTTTTCTCCTGTTTTTAGATTAAATACGTCCGCACTAGCAAAAGATGCTATTGAAATGTTTGCAAAGTTAAGTTGAACTACCCATTCACCATCAGATACTTGATAAAAATCCCATTCCTTTACTCTCCAAAGTGGTGCAGTTATATTTTCCCTATTATACTCAAATAGGTTATGCTTACACCAACCAGGGTTTAATAATTGTCCATTTTCATCAAGAAGCTTCGTTAAGGATGTAATTTCATTTTGCTTACTCATTTTCCCCTCCAATTTGTATTTTTACTTTAATTTGCTAAATCAAACTATAGTTTAATCATATGACTATTTTATCACAAAAAATGCTCGATAAAAATATATAAGTTTAAATGTTTTAGTCATATTATGTGCCTTAAAAGAGAATATTTCTGGGTTTTCTTTTCTTTTGGAGCCAATTTTCTCCTCTTGTACGCTCGCGTTATATATATTTACCTTAAAAATAACATAGTATTATACGTTTGCCACTATTTAATGTATATGGTAATATTTGCTTTATGAAAATATTTTAGAGAAAATGTTTTCTAGGCTTTCGTGGGGGGAAAGAGTTTAACTTTTAATCAAGGAGAAATCAATGCTAAAAATTCAAAACATTACAAAGGTTTATGGAAAAGATATAGAAAAAGTTGAGGCCTTAAGGGGTGTCAACGTTGAATTTAGAAGAAACGAATTTGTCTCAATTTTAGGACCTTCTGGTTGCGGAAAAACTACTCTTTTAAATATTATTGGCGGACTTGATAGATATACAGATGGTGATTTAATAATTGAAGGATATTCAACTAAAGAGTTTAAAGAAGCTGATTGGAATAACTATAGAAATAAAAAAATTGGATTTGTCTTCCAGTCATATAATTTAATACCCCACTTATCTGTTTTAAAGAATGTCGAGATGTCTTTAACTCTTGCTGGAGTTGATCCTACAACTAGAAAAAGACGTTCGCTTGAAGTTTTAGCAAAGGTTGGTCTTTCTGATAAAGCAAATAAGCGCCCCAATCAACTATCGGGCGGGCAAATGCAAAGAGTAGCTATAGCAAGAGCTCTTGTTAATGAGCCTGAAGTAATTTTAGCCGATGAGCCAACTGGCGCACTAGATAGTGAATCAGGTATACAGGTTCTTGATTTAATGAAGGAAGTTGCAGAAGACAGATTAGTTATTATGGTTACACATAACTCTGATCTTGCTGAAAGATACAGCACACGTATAGTTAGACTTAGTGATGGTGTAGTAGTTGAAGATTCCATGCCTTTTGATTCTTCGCTAGAAAATGAAGATACTCTAGCTCTATTTTTTAAAGACAATCCTGAAGAACTTCCAAATACAAATAATATTTCAGTAGAAACCAATCCCACAGGTCCTGCTATGGATTCTTCCGAAGAAGATCTTTCAAAGGTAATCGATTCTTCTCTAGAACCCGTTTCCAAAAAGAATACTAAAAAAGCTCCAAAAGAGAGAAAATCTAAATTAGTTGAGTCTAGAACAAGAAGAGCACTAGAAAAAGTTAGAATTTTAGTAAAGAACAAGAAAAAAGCTGGCGAGAAAACTTCCATGAACTTTGGAACTGCCCTATCTTTAAGCTTTAGAAACTTACTAAATAAAAAAGGCAGGACTATTACCACCGCTATTGCAAGCAGCATAGGAATAATTGGAATAATTTTGATCTTATCCCTTAGCGCAGGTTCAAGTAACTATATTGGTAAGCTTGAAGAGAATTCACTTTCTCAATATCCTATTGCAATCGAAAAACAAAGCATTAATTTTTCTTCCATGATCTCATTACTAACGAATGATAAAAGCGACAGAGAGAAGTATCCCGATTCCGATGTTATATATACAAAGAAAGTAGTTGGCAGCCTTTTTGAACAAATGACTCAAAACACTGAAGAATTCTTTTCTCAAAACGATCTCCAAGAAATTAAAGAGTATATTGATGAAAACAAAGAACAACTTGACCAGTTTGGGTATGTTAAATATGACTACGGCACTGAAATTAACGTATATTGCAACTATGTAGGCGCTGAAGATTATATGAAAACTAGCCCCTTCCTTGACAGCATGGAATCTGTGCTTGCAAAAATGGGTCTCCCTTCATCAATGGTCAACGTAGTAAAACCATACGCAAGTATGATTTTAGTTATGGACGAGATGATGGATAATCCTGATTTATTGAAAAAGCAATATGATTTAGTGGGTGATGCATCAAGATGGCCAACAAGCGCAGATGAAGTTGTTATTGTTATTAATGAAAGAAATGAAATTGATGATTATGCTCTATTTGCTCTTGGGATAAAAGGCGAAGCTGAAATTGCAAACGCATTCCTAGGCCAAGATAACACCTTTTCAAGTACTACTTTTACAGTGGATCAACTTTTAGATGTTGAATATAGAGTTTCAACTGCAGCCGATTATTATTACTATGATGAAACTGAATCAACATGGAAAGTTAGACCCAGAACAACAAAGACCATCGATTTTGTGGAAAATAATACAATTCCAGTAAAAGTTGTTGGTGTATTAAGGCCAAAACAAGGTGTAAATGTTACATCAATTAACGGTCTAATTGGCTATATGCCTGAACTAAATGATTTACTTATTGAAAGAGCTAAGAATCACCCAGCAGTTATAGCCCAACAAGCTTCAAATACAAATATTTTAAATGGTGATGCATTAAGTGCAAGTGCAAAAGCAGATAGGCTTATAAAAATGGGCTTAATTGATGTTTCTAATCCAAAATCAATAAAGCTTTATGCGAACTCCTTTGAAGATAAGGAAAAACTACTTGCATTTATAGATAACTATGATGAGACTTCGACCGATGCAAACCCAAGAAAAAAGATAAAGTATTTTGATCAACTTACTATTGTTATGAGCTATGTCGAAACGTTAACTAAAACGATTACCGCTGTACTTGTTGGTTTCTCGGCAATATCACTTGTCGTATCATCTATAATGATAGCTATCATAATCTACACCTCAGTACTTGAAAGACGTAAGGAAATTGGGGTACTTAGAAGCCTTGGCGCAAGAAAAATGGATATATCAAATGTATTCAATGCTGAATCTACTCTTATTGGCTTTTTATCGGGTTTAATAGGAGCGTTTATAGCCTTCCTTATTATCTTGCCCGTCAATGTCATTCTATACAATTTTCTCGATGTCCAAAACCTAATAAAAATGGAGTGGTGGCATGTAGTTATGATGCTAGGCATTTCTACAACGCTTAGTTTAATGGCAGGCTTTATTCCTTCACGAATCGCAGCAAACCGCGACCCTGCAACGGCTCTTAGAACCGATTAGAGCACATTCCTTTTTCACAATAATAAAAGCCCTCTTTTCATTTTTTTGAGGGCTTTTTTGTTTTATGATATAACGAAAAAAATTAATTATATTACGGCAAAATCTCAAAAAGAGAAATAATTGCATAATGATCAGAAGCGAAATTACCTTCTCCAAACCTAGATATATCATCATTAAGCACTCTATGCTCTATAAGATTAAAATGTGTTTTATCTACAAAGCAATAATCAATTATGGTATCATTCTCTGGCCCATCAAAACCATTGCTTGTAGCGCTATTAGCCATATTAGAGGGAGAGGTTCTAGTGTCAATCATAAAGTCAGCCCATAAGGCATAATTGTCACTATCGGGCCTTAAATTAAAATCTCCTGTGATAAAATATGGATCTTCGCCTGGCATCAACTCACTTAGAAGAACTGTTGCTTTGTACTGCGCTTCTCCCCAGTTTAAGTGGGTATTGTAATAAACAAATTCCTTGCCAGTTGCAATAATCTTTAGCTTAACATAAGGGCAAATCCTAATGTGTTCAGCGCCCCATGTGCTGCTTCCCACGACATCTGGCGTATCGGAAAGCCAATAACAACCATGACTTACAAGCTCAAATTTATCTTTTTTAAAAAGAATTGGCATTGCTTCGTCATTTTTAAAACCAAAAGCCTCTACAATGGGGTTTTCAAATCCACCTTGCCTATAATATGTAATAAACTCATAGTACTCGCCAAAGTCTCTAGTAAAATCTTCTATGTGAAATCTAGTGGCTTCTTGAAGACCAATTACATCGGGGAATTCCTCATTTATTCTTGTTTTTAGTCTGTCATACCTCTTTTCATAAGAAATTTCACTCTCGAGAATTGATTGCAATATATCATAGACTTTCACGTTGTAGCTCATAACCTTTATGGTATTAGGAGACAATACTTCCGTTTCGTTCTCTATATTGCCTTCAAAAATAATTCCATCAGCCACTGCAGCGAGTGTGATAGAAGATAATATGACTACAAGAAGTATAATTAAACTTTTTATCTTATTCATATAAAAATCAACCCCCAATTTCTTTATCATCGCTTGTAGGTGGTGAAACAATATCTGTTTCTGTTATGCTTTCTTGAGCATTAAGAGGTGTTTCAATTCCTAGTTCTTTATCATCGCTTGTAGGTGGTGAAACAACATCTGTTTCTGTTTTCTTTTCCTCAGCAACAATGGGAGTTTCAACTACAACCTCTTTCTTTTCTGATAAGCTGCAAGCAACTGTTACTTCTTCTATAACTATGGGGTTTGAAGCTTCTTTTCTTACATATACTGGAAGTGACGGCGATTCTAAACCATTATTTTTTTCATATATATACTCGATATCAATTCCCTCGTAATTAACTCTAAATAAGTTCTTCTCAAGTGGTGCGCCTTCAAATATTGCTTTTGATAGCATTGGGATATAGGTAATTGCTGCAGTAGCAATTGCAAAATCAACAAGCTCAATAAAATCAAAGTCGGTAAGCTGGTCTCTATTTCTTGCAACTCTCCAGCTCTTATGTTTGAAATTTAGGTAATCAACCGTTCCATATCCTTCTGGAGGGCGCATTAAAGCTGTAAATTTTTTCTTGGATTCTTTTCTATCTTCTATTTTATCCACTATTGGCCTTAATTTACCATGCGGATCGTTAGCTATCGCTAAGAAAAGGCGGGTGATTTCAAGTGACTGCGAAGCTTTTTTGGCAGTAAGAGGTATGCCATAAATATTATTTATAACATCTTCGTACATTTTCCCAACTTTAAGCCTTGTCTTTTTCCGCGTTCTTAATTCCTTATTAGGTTTATATTTGTTGGAGTTTTCATATCCCATCCGTTTTGTGCAAATATATTCATCGCCTGCACTTTCAATTAATGTATGCACGGTTTTTGCTAAAACGGGCCTTAAATCTTTTACAACGCCTTCCTCACAAAAAGCATTTACATATGGATGACAATGCAAATCAGCGACATAGTGACACATTAGTCCTAAAGCATAACTAATAAGGAGTCTATCCCTATTTTTGTTTAAGTATTTTGCCACTTCGCTAAAAACCTCGTAGTGCTTTATATATTGCATGATGTTAGGATATCTTCCAATCTCAACTCCAAGCTCTCTTAAGGCAAATAGGTAATCAGGCCCGATTGAGCCAAAGATAAATGCATCTTTATGCTCTTCTATTATGACCTTTAACTCATCTGGTAAAGATTTTTCTACTTCTTTTGCAAAATATACATGTGTAATCAGATTTGGCATTCATTCCTCCATAAAACTAGCGCTCCAAAAATGGAGCGCATAAGTTGTTATTAAAGTTTAAATTCTTTTTCTATTTCTTCAATTTTTACTGGTCTTCCAAGAGTTACTGATCTCTTCGCTGCAAGTCCAATTAAAACTGGCTTTAAGCCGTCTATAACATTAACCTCGGTTTCGGTATTATTTACAACTGCGTTAATAAAGGAAGTAACTTCGTTTGAATAAGCTTCCATATATCTTTGTAAAAAGAAAAATTGTGGCTTTTCAGCAATTACTCCGCTTCCATCGCTTAATACTGTTGTGCTTTCCGGCACATTGCCTACTGCAATCTGCCCTTTGCTTCCAAAAGCCTCAACTCTTTGATCATATCCATATGTTGCTCTTCTGCAATTATCAATTACTGCTAAGGCACCATTACTAAGCTTTAAGGATATTACTGCTGTATCGATATCTCCTGCTTCGCCTATTGCTTTATCAACTGTTACACCACCAAGAGCATAAACCTCGGTAACTTCTGCCCCTGACATATATCTAACCATATCAAAATCATGAATTGTCATATCAAGGAAAATTCCTCCCGATACTTTAATATATGATACTGGCGGTGGTCCAGGATCCCTTGATGTAATTTTTAAAATACTTAAGTCGCCAATTTTGCCTTGTAAAACAGCTTCTTTTGCCGCTCTAAAGTTTCTATCAAATCTTCTTTGAAAGCCAACCTGATACTTTACTTTGTACTTTTTAATAGCCGCAATTACTTCTTTAATTTTTTCTACATCGTGGTCAATTGGCTTCTCACAAAATACATGCTTTCCAGCTTTTATTGCTTCTAGAGAAATTTTGCTGTGGGTATCGGTTGAGGAACAAATAAGGACTATATCAATTTCTTTATCATTAATTATTTTGGTATAGTCAGTATAAACCTCGCTTACGCCCATCTTTTTCGCCCATTCTTCGGTTTCTTTATTCATGAATGGATCTGCAATTGCTTTAAGTTCAGCGTTTTTTACAAAATGCTTAACTGATTCGGTATGTACTTTACCGATTCTTCCTGCCCCAATAATGCCTATTTTTAACATATCTTTTTCTCCTATTTTTTATCGCTATACGCGATTAATATCGTTTGCTACCCTCATTATTAACCTTACTAGGTCTAAGCAATCACCGTTTATTAGACGCCAGCTACTTTTCTAACATATTCCCTTGCTTTTTTTGCATATTCAAGTGGGTTTGCAATAGATGGGTCTTGCTCGGCTTCAACTAGCATCCATCCTTCATATCCAGCTTTATCAAGTATTTCAAAGATTGACTTAAAATCTACTACTCCATCTCCTGGAACAGTAAATGCACCAAGTCTAACGCCTTTTAAGAAAGAAAGATGTTGATCCTTAACTTTTTTCACTATTTTCGGTCTAATATCTTTAAGGTGAACGTGCCTAACTCTATCTACATATTTTTTTAGTACTCTTATATAGTCTTCTCCACAGTATGCTAAATGGCCACTATCAAATAATAGATTTACGTACCTAGGGTTTGTGCCAACCATCATTTTATCAATTTCATCTTCTGTTTGCACAACCGTTCCCATATGATGATGAACAGCTAAGGAAATTCCAAACTTTTCTAGAGCGATTTTTCCAAGTCTATCTAACCCTTCATTTAATCTTCTCCATTCAATTTCATTCATCACATATTTTTTTTCAAATACTGGTGTATCCATTTGACCTTGAATAGAGTAGCTTTGCTCACTTACGCCTATAACTTTAGCACCAGTTTCCTTTAAAAATTGACATTGCTTAACAAACTCTTCTTCATTTTCCACATAGCTCTTGGTTAGAAGAAATGTAGAAAACCATCTATTTGCAACTCTTAGGCCATGTTGAGCTAGTATCCCTTTTAGAACCAATGATTCTTGCGGATACTTATTGCCAATTTCCGTTCCAGTATAACCACTTTCAGCCATTTCAGAAATGCATCTCTCAAATGAAATTTCTTTTCCTAAATCGGGCATATCATCATTTGTCCAGCCGATTGGCGCAATGCCTATTTCAATATTTTTTCCTTTAAACATATACTCCTCCTTATAGCTTTTGGGATAGCCCCATCTTTTGTTCTTTGTTACTTTGTAGCAACTTATTCGAAATTATCTAGCAACTTATTTATCTAAAAATTGTTTATTGTTTACCCTTACTTTTTTGTAATGTCGTCCTCAGCAGATACAATTACCTGTATACTTTCTTTGTCTCCTACGTAGTGAAGTTGTTCAGCAAGTACTTGTTCTTGTTTTTTGTTTCTAGGCATAAAGTTACATCCAACCTGCCAAAATCCTCCCTCATAACCATCAGTCATGGTTTTGGGTAAAACTTTAATGTCTATAAGAACTGGCAAAGTATCAGCTTTAGATAGTTCAAGCGCTTCTTTAAGTTGAGTATCGGTTTTCACGGTGTAAGCTTTAAAGCCATAAGCTCTTGCAACTCCTGCATAATCAATATTTAAAAACTTGGTTTTTGCTTTAGCACCATATCTAAATTCTGTTGCAAGTGAATCAACACCTTTACCCATTTGTAAATTATTAATACAACCAAATCCACCATTATCAAACAAAAGTATGTTAATTTTTTTACCTTCTTGAACAGCAGTAACCATTTCGCTATGTAACATTAAAAAGCTTCCATCACCTACCATTGCATATACCTCTTGTCTTGGGGAAGCAATTTTTGATCCTAGTGCTCCTGCAATTTCATGGCCCATACAAGAATAGCCATACTCCATGTTGTATGAATTAGGATAGTCCGTTTCCCACATTCTTTGTAAGCAACCTGGTAAAGAACCAGAGGCTCCAACAATAATTGCATCAGTAGCTATAGTGTCTCTTATTATTCCAATAGCCGTTGTTTGGCAAATCTCAGCGCCTGTAATACTCCTAAAATCCTCAACTGTCGTTTTTGTCATATTCAATACTTCGGGCACCAATTCTTTATCGTAATGTATCCCTTTTAGCCTACGCATTTCAGCTTTCCATTCCCTCTGAGATGCCTTATATTCGTCTTGGTAGTAAGTATAATACCCAGTTAATTTGCTTTTTAATATGCCTAGCGTTGCCTTCACATCCCCTACAACAGATATAGCATTCATCTTCAAGGAGTGGAATCTAGAGGTATTAATACTCACTATTGGAGCGTCTTTAAAGAGTGTTTTTGATGCGGTAGTAAAATCTGATAGTCTTGTACCAAGGGCTATAATGCAGTCAGAACGCATAGCAATAACATTTGCGCAACTGTTTCCCGTTACTCCTAGTCCACCTAAATAGAACTTGCTTGCAGCAGGTAAAGTTGACTTTCCAGCTTGAGTTTCAGCAAAAGGAATATTATGTCTTTCTGCAAATTCTGCAATTGCTCTACCAGCCTCACTATACCTTGCGCCACCACCAACAACTATTAGAGGAAACCTTGATCTTGATATCATCGCCGCTGCTTCATCTATTTGTTCCATCGATGGAATTGGCCTTTCAATTCTATGCACTTTCTTTTCAAAAAGGTACTTTGGAAAGTTAAATACTTCTGCTTGGACATCTTGAGGAAGAGCAATTACTACTGCTCCAGTTTCTGCAGGATCAGTTAAAACTCTCATTGCGTTTAGCAGTGCACTTTCTAGCATTTCCGGTTTTACTATTCTGTCAAAGAACTTGCTTACTGGCTTAAAAGCATCGTTAGTCGTTATATTTAAATTATATGTTTGCTCTACTTGCTGTAGAACTGGGTCGGGTCTTCTTGAGGCAAAGGAGTCTCCAGGGAACAATAAAAGTGGGATATTATTTACTGTTGCTGTTGCTGCAGCAGTGACCATATTAGCTGCTCCTGGTCCGATACTTGAAACGCAAGGCAAAATCTTTCTACGATTATTTTGCTTAGCGTATCCTATTGCTACTTGTGCCATACCCTGCTCATTTTTACCTTGATAGATTTTTAAGGTATGTTCGCACATTGCAAGCGCCTCGCCAATACCTAAAACACATCCGTGGCCAAAGATAGTAAATATTCCCTCCACGAATTTCTCTTCTACTCCATCGAAACTAATGTATTGATTATCCAAGAACCTAACAATCGCTTCTCCAACGGTTATTCTCATTCTCTTTTCTGCCATTACATTTCTCCTACCAGTAGACTGGATTTTATTTATTATTGTGTTTATCTTTTTTCTTAGTAAGCTCTTGCCTTATTCGATTAACAGTATATTTTGAGTCCTCAGTTTTTGTCTTACTCTATGAATTATATTCTTCTTAGATTACTAGTTTTTGTTATTCAAGCAACCAGCTATACCTAGGATCATCAGTTCTTGTGTTATCCCAGGGGTCACCAGGAAGATGTCTTATCATCCAGCAGCAATACATAGGATATCCTGGAGCAGTTACTTGAGCGTGTGTATTTCCACCCTCAAAAAGCCCTGCGCTTGCGTCCTTAATCGTATATGCCTTTTCGCCTATAAAGCAGGCACCGAATCCTTCGGGTCTTTCGAATTTATAATAATATACTTCGGGCTGAGAATGATGATGAGGGATATAACTCCACCATCTGCCTTGTTTTGCATATACTTCGCCTAGAACCATATTTGAATAAGGGGAGTTTTTAATATTTATTATATCTACGACTTCTCTTTCTGCTGTCCCTTCCCATTTACCCTTACAACTAGTGAACTTATATATGTCATCTTTAGTAAATAATCTAGGGGCAAAATCCTTATCGTTTTCAGTGCTTTGAGTTAATATTTCCGAATCAGCATTTACTTTAACTGTTAAAACTATATCTTTTGAAACATGTAGACATGTAGGTAATTCAGTAAAAATACCCTTTCTTTTCATAGAAACACTATTTTGCTCGTAATATACCTCAATGTCTCCACTTAGTATTAGTAAAGCAGTTTCCATTTTGGGCTCAATTATTTCTATTTCTTCGCCCTTTTTTAATCTATATACGGTAATGTTTTGAAGCATCGGGGCGGTCTTCCCATATACCCGAGTTACTTCTTGAATTCCACTTTTAAATTTTGGATAAATAAACATTATTCCTCCGATAATTAACCCTTGATATCATTTTATACGCACGTAATTTTATAATCAAACGTATTGAATATTGTTTGCTATGAATCGCCTATTTTTCGTTTATTAACATGTCTCACTCTTCTGTTTGCATTGTGTTGAAGTTTGTTATATTGAGCTATGAATCAACTAATTTTCGTTTATTACCATTCCAAGATCTTATGAATATTATTTGTTATACTGTTTTAGAAATCACTTAATTTTCGTTTATTACCATACCACGCTCTTCTCTTTGTGTTGCAAGTTCAATTAACACCTTGTTCTTCTTTTTCCCAACCAAGTCATAGAAAAATACAGGTATTGTGCAAAGTAGCATACTAACACCAGGAAGAAGCGACACTAAAGTAAACATTCCAAACCTAACATTCTTTGGCATATCCAGTGGATTAATAGTTCCAGCTGAAGCTACAATTGATGCTGGATCAATGCTAAAGATCAAATAGGCTATTACGATAAAGCAGGTGGCAAGAGCATTTCCTAACTTATTGATAAAGGATTGAGTTGAGGAGCCAAGGGCAGTTTCTCTCCTTCCAGTTTTCCACTCCATATAATCAAGGGCATCGCCTATCATAGCGTAGGAAGTAACATTAATAACTCCAAGAGGAATGGATGAAATTATAATTAATGGTATGCATGCCCAAAAGGTGGAAAACCAGCCAACAATAGTCATTAAAACGCTAGATACAAATCCTGCTATACAGGTTACGATAATAATTTGCTTATAGTTATACTTTTTATAAAGTTTAGGTAAAAAGAGCATTGCACCGAACATACCTACTGCTGAACACACCTGAAAAATAGTCGCAATTGTTCCTCTACTAGAAGACAATGCTTGGTTAAGTGCAACTCCTGTAAGTCCCGTTAAATCTGGGCCAACATAAAATGAATATCTTGCAACGTGAATTGCTGCCACTTGTACTAAATATCTTCCCGATGCTAGTATTCCCATAGCAACAACTAACATAAGTGGCTTACACTTTAATAAAAGTTTTAGTGGCGAATCTTCGCCCTTTTCTCTCTTTTTTGGTCTTGGGACCATTACTCTTTCTTTAGTCGTAAAGTACGAAGTTAAAAATATTAAACTTCCTACAACTGCACAAAACAGTGCAATTACCATATATTGTACTTTCTCAAACTCTACCCCTACTTTACTAGTCATAAATGGAAGAACCATAGCAAGTAGCATATACAAAACCATAGGAAAAGCAGAACCGATTCCATTAATTGTTCTAGATAGTGAAATAGTTTTACCTCTTTCCGATGCATTAGGCGTCATGGCGTTAGGCATACTCCAAAAAGGAACGTCACTAACTGAATATGTCATTCCCCAAAAAGTATAAGTAAAGGCGGCATAAATCATCAGCCCAGTCATAGACATACCTTTTGGCACAAAAAACATTAAAAAAGTTAATATCGCAACTGGAATAGGAGTGTATAAAACATATGGCCTAAATTTTCCGCCCTTGGGGTTAACTCTATCTACAATTGCGCCAATCATAGGATCATTTACTGCATCCCAGACCCTTGCAAAAAGCATTAAGAGTAATACAAATATTGGGGGAAGCATAGCTACATTTAGATAAAATTCCGAAATATATGCCGACATAATTGCATATATCATGCCTTGACCACCCGCAGCTAAGGCATACATCCACATCTCTTTTTTGCCAATATACTTTTTCGTGCTAAGTGAAACATCTTCTTCAAAATCATTGAACTTTGCAACCAAAGTTTCACCTGTACTCTCATCATTACTTTCGTAGTTTTTCTCTTTTCTTGGCAGTCTAATTTTCATTATGCACCTTTTCCTTTTGAGATAGATTTGATACTATAAATGATACTTTATTTTTTTGCTCCCTTTTATAATTCAGCCCATCACTATTTAACTTTTTATTCTCTTTAGCGCAAATCCTTTATTTCTTTGATACTATAAATGATACTATAAATGATACTTTATTTTCTCTAGGCTATTTCGACTCGAGTAAGGCTTTTGCTTCTTGCATTATCATATTTGCCTTTTTATCGGAAGCATCTGGATTACTATCAAACACTAATACATATACTTTTAGTTTTGGCTCTGTTCCACTAGGTCTTATACAAACAAATTGTTCGTCTTTAAGCCCTAGATAGATAACATCAGATTTTGGCAGTCCAGTATTTCCTACTTTTCCATCAGCATACTTTACATTCCCCGATAAATAATCTGCAACGTATAATACTTTTTCGCCTGCGATTTCCAAAATATCTTTATTTCTTAAATCTTTCATGACATTTGCCATAATCTCCATGCCAGATAGGCCCTTATATGCAGTGGAAGAGTTCTTTTCTGAGTAGTAGCCAAACTCTTTCATTATCTCTTGTAGCCTTTTATATACCGTTAAACCCTTACTCTCTAAATATATAAGCATCTCGGCAAACATAACGCTTGAGACAACGGCATCCTTATCTCTTGCATATGTTCCACAAAGTGAACCATAGCTTTCCTCAAAACCGAAAATATATGTATATTCCTTAGTTTTATTCCACTCGGTCATCTTTTCGCCAATGAATTTAAACCCAGTTAGAACATTAAATACCGTTACTCCACTAGCTTTTGCAAGTCTATCAGCTAGAGTTGAAGTTACAATAGTTTTTACAAGGGCAGCATTTTTAGGCAATGTACCCTTTTCTTTTCTCCTAGTGATAATATAGTCGAGTAGCAAAATTCCTATTTGATTCCCAGTAAGGAGAACAAACTTTCCTTCATTGTTTTTAACGGCTACTCCAAGTCTATCAGCATCCGGGTCAGTTCCTAGCACTACATCAGCCCCTATTCTTTCTCCTTCTTTAACACCAAGAGAAAGTGTCTCCGCGTTTTCTGGATTAGGTACTGAAACTGTAGAAAATTCGGTATCAGCATTTGCTTGTTCTTTAACTATATTTGCATTAATTCCAAGTCTCTTAAACATTGTGGTAACAGGCATATATCCTGCCCCATGAATGGGAGTATATACAAGCTTAATGTCTTTGCCTTTTTCTTTAACTAATTCTTTAGAAAGCATTAGCTTTTCTAGCTCTTTAAAATATAGCTCATCTATTTTCTTATCAATGACTTCTACATACTTATCTAATTTTAGTCCATATGATCCTTTAGCGAATTCTTTGCCATCAAGCTCTTTAAATTTCACAGCAAAATAGTCGACTTGCTCGTTTATGTATCTAACTACTTCTTCAGTAGGTTCAGGTGACATTTGAGCACCATCTTCCCCATATACTTTGTATCCGTTATATTCTTTTGGGTTATGGCTTGCAGTGATCATAACGCCAGCTATAGCATTAAGCTCCCTAATTGCAAAAGAACAAATAGGAACAGGTCTAACATCTTCAAAAATATGAGCCTTTATTTGATAAAATGCCAAAACTTCGGCAACATTTATAGCAAACTCTCTTGAAAATCTTCTTGTATCATAGGATATAACAACACCACGCTTCTTTGCTTTATCGCCAAGAGTACAAATATATCTTGCAAGTCCTTCTGTAGCTCTCCTAACTGCATACTTATTCATTCTAAATGTTCCAAGGCCAATTTCCCCACGCATTCCCGCAGTACCAAAGGCTAGCTCTAAACTAAATCTTTCCTTTATTTCATTCTCGCTTAACCCTTGAAGCTCTTTTTCTTCGTCTTTAGTAACTTTTCCTATCCACTCGTTATACCTTTCCTTAAACATAATCCCTCCGAATATGTAACGCAAAATACTAATTCT
>CAYMPR010000014.1:0-3595 GCA_964392385.1 uncultured Christensenellaceae bacterium
ATTTAGGGTTATCTCACCAGCTATTTGTGCCCATTTAGCATAAAGGGTCATATTACTAGAAATAGTCATCCCATTAATAGCTAAATACTGGTCTAAAGAAGATGTTAAAAGTTTATCAGTAAACCAACCATCAAAAATATAGCCATCTCTTGTGGGTTCTGGCCAAATTACAGTATTTGACCCGTTTCCAATAGTAATACTTGAAACGGATGATCCGCCGTTAGATACAAAGGTGATTGTATATTCTCCAGCAGTATTTGAAAAACATGCCGAAAACAATAAGACACAAAACAAGGCGAAAAAAATTATTTGAAAGGCTAGCGATCTTTTCATCGAAAATCCTTAAACAATTGATAACTTTATTTTATATCATAAAAATTACTAAGTAAATACCGAGAAAATGCGCAAAATTCCGATCTTTTATTCTTTGTTTATAATACATTTTATTCAGTTTTTTCTTAAAAAAGAGCAAAAATAGGCTTTGCAATACTTTTTACTTATTTATAACCCAAAAAACAAGTTTTTTTAAAAGGAGCGATTTTTGAAAAAGCTAGAAAAATACGACTTCAAAACATCTTTATTAAGAGAGAATTACTCCCAAGAAAATAGGCCATTGTAATGCTTATCATTTCTACTTTGGAGTTGAATATAATAATAAAAGAGATAGAGAATTACTCCCAAGAAAATAGGCCATTGTAAAGCTTATAATACTTGCCTTGGAGCTGCATTAATTTGTCATGATTGCCACGTTCTATTATGGAGCCATCTTCTAAAACTAGAATTGCATCTGCATTTCTTACTGTAGTAAGCCTATGGGCAATAATAAAAACAGTTTTGCCTTTCATCAGTTGAGCTAGTCCTTTTTGAATAGCTGCTTCGGTCCTAGTATCAATTGAACTAGTTGCTTCATCTAAAACTAAAACAGGAGGATCGGCAATAGCTGCTCTTGCAATTGATATAAGTTGTCTTTGTCCTTGGGATAGATTTGCTCCATCAGCTGTAAGTAAGGTATTAAAACCTTCTGGTAGATGATTAATAAATGATGTTGCATTAGCTACTTCTGCTGCCCTCATTACTTCCTCGTCTGTTGAATCAAGCTTCCCGTATCTTATATTCTCCATTACGGTTCCCGTAAACAAATGGGTATCTTGTAAAACCATACCAAGAGAACGTCTGAGGTCTGATTTTTTAATTTTATTAATGTTTATACCATCATAGCGAATTTTGCCATCTGGAACATCGTAAAACCTATTTATTAGATTTGTAATAGTTGTTTTACCAGCACCTGTTGCACCTACAAAGGCTATTTGTTGCCCGGTCTTAGCATACAAATCTACATTTTTCAGTACTTTTTTATCTTTCACATAGGAAAAACTCACATCCTCAAATTGAATATCTCCTTTCAATTCTTTGTAAGTTAGGCTTCCATCTTTGTGAGGATGTTTCCAAGCCCATCTCCCAGTTCTATCTTTGGACTCAGTAATATTACCTTCTGAGTCAATAATTGCATTAACTAGAGTTACATAACCATTATCTTCCTCTACTGGTTCATCGAGCATTTCAAAGACACGTTTCGCTCCAGCAAGTGCCATCAATACTCCGTTCATCTGTTGAGAAATCATCGCAACTGGTCTTCCTATTTGTCTTGCAAGTTGTAAAAACATAACAAGAGTTGCCATACCTGTCGCTAGTGTCCACATAGTGCCAGAGGCAATTAAGGCCGCCCCGCCCATTGCTACTACAGCATAATTTAAATATGACAAGTTGCCGAGAAGAGGCATAATCATTTGTGAGTAAGTCGATGCTTGGGTTCCCACTAGTCTAAGCTCTTCACTTTTTTTTGAAAATTGGTCAATTATTGCGTTCTCATGGCAAAAAACTTTAACAACCTTTTGCCCTGTAACATATTCCTCCACATAGCCATTTACTTTAGCTACCTGATTTTGCATTTTAACAAAATATTTGCCTGTTCTACCAGTAACTATAACAACCAGTACGCCCATTAATATTAAGTTTCCAATAACAATCAATGTAAGTATTGGGCTTAGAATTAACATTGAAACAAAAACAGAAACAACTGTTACTGCTCCACTAATAAATTCTCTAAATCCATTACTAAGCAGTTCTCTTATTGCATCAGTATCATTTGTATAGCGAGACATTATTTCGCCATGAATATTTTTATCAAAGTATGAAATTGGTAGCTTTTGCATATGATCAAACATCTTAACTCTTAATGAGCAAAGCATCGAGGAAGCAATTGTAAGTGTCATTCGTGAGGCTATAGTTATACATAACAATCCCACAACGTCTATAAAGATAAACCAAGCCATCATTTCAGCAAGACCCATATAATCTACAATTCCAATGGCCGCGTTCTCAAAAATAAAAGCTAGTATGTTTTTTAGATACATAGTACCTACTGCATATGTTACTGCATGTAAAATAAACCCAAAGAAAACTATAATTACCCTTAATCTAAAAGAGCCTAGTTCTTTAAAAAGCCTTTTAAATACTATTAATCCATCCTTGAAATTTAATTTCCCACCAAACTTATTAGGTGCTTTATTGTTTTTTAAAAATTTAACCATTATAATGCACCTCCTTGTTGAGATTTATATATTTCTTGATATATTTTGTTATTTTTAAGCAGGTCTTTATGACTGCCTATACCATTGATTTTCCCATCATCAATTACGATAATCTTATCGGCATCAACTACTGAGGCTATTCTTTGAGCAATAATAATTAGAGTGGTATCTTTTAATGAGTTCTTTATTTCATCTCTTATTGAACTTTCCGTATTGGAATCAACTGCACTAGTAGAATCATCCAATATTAACACTTTAGGCTTTTTAAGGAGAGCTCTAGCAATACATATTCTTTGCTTTTGCCCACCCGAAACATTAACTCCCCCTTGGCTAATATCACTCTGATATCCATTTGGAAAACTAACGATAAAATCGTGTGCAGAGGCAATTTTACAAGCTGACTCTAACTCTTCTTGTGTAGCAGTTGGATTACCCCACCTTAAGTTTTCCTCAATTGTCCCAGCAAAAAGCGTGTTTTTTTGCAAGACCATACCAACAGCCTGTCTTAACTTGTTGATTTTATACTCTTTTACGTTTTTACCACCAATTAAGATATTTCCACTCGAAGTGTCATACAGTCTAGGAATAAGTTGCACTAAACTTGTCTTTCCGCTCCCTGTCCCGCCAACAATACCAACTACTTCCCCTGATTTAATCTCAAAGGATAAGTCTGAAAGTACTACATTCTCTGCCTCCTCTTTATATTTGAAAGAAACATCATCAAATTTAATCGTGGCATTATCAACTTCATTGTTATCATTCGCATCGGTGTCATCTATGTCTGGAATTTCTTCAATAACTTCACTTATTCTCTTGGCTGATGCTCTACTCATAAATAGATTAACAAAAACCATTGCGACCATAACTAGCGCCATGAGCAATTGTCCTATATATGCTATAACGCCTGAAATATCTCCTGCAGTCATCGTTTTTTGCATAATCTTAATTCCACCAATCCAAACAACGGTTATTGTTATAGCATAAGTTATAAAATTCATTAAAGG
>CAYMPR010000014.1:3695-14152 GCA_964392385.1 uncultured Christensenellaceae bacterium
CGAATAGTCATCATGAAGGCTTGCTGCACAAAGCTTATATCAGTTGTAAATCTTGTAACTAAGCTTCCGCTAGTAAATTTATCAACATTTTTAAATGAGAAACTCTGTACCTTGGTAAACATTTTCTCTCTTAAATTCGCCCCAAATCCCATAGATGCAACTGCAGCAAATCTTGCCGATAATAATCCTAAAATTAAGGAAAGCATAGCAAGAGCAATCATTATTCCGCCGTACATAAATACTACCTTAACATCGCCTTTTGCTACTCCGTCATCGATAATAAATGTCATTATTTTGGGAATAAGAACTTCACAAACCACCTCTAGCACAACAAAAATTGGCGCTAAAATAGCATATGTCTTATATTGATTTACATTTGAAAAAAGCTTACGCCACATTTAGATTCCCCTAAAAATTATGAAATAATATAAAAAATTTTCTGATTTAACTCTAATAAATAATTCTAGTGTCACTTAGTAGTAAAAAGCAGACTTAATTAACCCATACACGCAAAGTATATAATATACTAAAGGCTAGCTATTATCAAGAAAATTGGCTTGTCAATTATGGAAAAATTCATTAATAAAAACCAGAATAATTATTAAAAAATATACTATTCCAAATAAATACCATCAATAAAACCATCTATCTTTTCATGCAACACTTTTGTGCTTTTTAGGAAAGGGTAAAGGTGAGTGCAATGATTAGAAGTAGACAAACTTGCTATGTAAATTTGGTGCTTAATTCCATATTCATCTAGTGCTTTGCCCATATCGATTGCCTGATTACCACAAAAACTATCTTTTTCGGCTTCAACGAGTAAGCACTCTGGCCAATCTGCATTAATGTTTTTCACAACATTTACCTGCTCATCCTTAAATGGGAACTTATCGAGAAAATTATAATCTTGAAAATTAGTGCCAAAAACACAGTTCGTTATATCAAGAGTTACATCAAACTTTTGAGGTGTGGAAAAACATTTCATCAGATTATATGGACCATAAAATCCCATGTAAGCCCTTATCTTTTCTCCAGTATATTCTGGTAAGTTTAAGGATTCTCTAAGTGCGGGGTTTGATATTGCGGCTACAGTGTGTGCTGCATAGTATGCCCCTGCACTATCGCCAGTAATTACTATCTTGCTCAAATCAAGATCGTGTAATTCTTCTAATCCATTTATAAAATTAAGTGCATTAATGCAATCTTCAGTTGCTGCTGGGAAATTAAACTTGGGTGCTAATCTATAACCTACATTAACTACCGCCCATCCTCTATCTGCATAGTATCTAGCAAATCCACTTCTGTACTTCTTCCCACCCCCTACAAATCCTCCACCATGGACATTAAAGATTACTGGGTACTTATCTTTTTTCCTCGCTGGAGCCATGTAAATATCTAGCATGTTTTTACTATCTCCAAATCTTGTGTCGTACATAATGTTTCTAATTACATAAACACCTGGAAATCGCTTATAGTTTCTTAACGGGTGGTTGAAAACATCACTGATTTTAAAAACTGCACGAGATTTATGCATATTCACCTCTTGAATTTAAAAAGAATAGGAAATGATTTAATATGGGTATAATATTTAGCAATTATTATACGTAGTATAACACAATAAGTACTGCTTTCTCAATGTTAGATACAAATATTGAGCCTATTTTATCAGCAGAGAAAAAATACATTTGTCTAAAAAACTTTCCCATATTATCTTCCTTGTCTCCCTAACAATCACATTTAAAGTCCCAAACTTAACTAAATTTCTTCAATATTTATTCTCCTATAATTAATTGTTTATCCTTTGTGGTTAAAATGTGCATAAACTTGGCAAATTGTGGAAAAGTGCCTAAAAACATGTGCAAAAGCTTAACTTTATCCACAATTAGATGCAAATCACGCTATATATTTAGTTTGGGGTATCCAAAATTGGGTCTTTTTTTCAATATTTTCCAGACTTAATTGATTTAGTTTAGTATTATTGATATACTCACATTATGTTTTATTTGGAGGGGAAAATGGATACTACCCTAATAATTATTTATTCAGTGTTAGGAGCCGTGGCTCTTTTACTTCTAATTATGATTTTTCGGACAATACTTGTAAAGGCAAAAAAGATTGAGTTTTCCGACTATACTCCTAGATTAATTAACCAAGAATTATTGGTTAAAAAAATGGTTGAGGCAATTCAGTATAAGACCATTACTCTCCCTAGCGATGATTTGACTGACAATGTTTTTTTAGAGTATCACAAATTTTTAGAGTCCTCTTTCCCTTTAATCATGAAGGTAGCCGAAAAGACAATAATTAATAGATATTCCGTAATTTACAGATATAAAGGTAGTGATGCAACATTGCTGCCCTGTGCGCTACTAGCCCACCAAGATGTCGTTCCAGCCCCTACAGAGGGCTGGGAGTATCCACCCTTCTCTGGTCATATAACTGAGGATGGATTTATTTACGGAAGAGGTTCTCAAGATATGAAATCCCAAATGATATCTTCTCTTGAAGCACTTGAAACTCTATTAGCGGAGGGTAGAACCCCGAAAAGAACGATGTATTTTTGTTTCGGCCATGATGAAGAGCTTGCAGGAAGATATGGCGCAAAAAACATTGTAGAATACTTTAAAACACAGAATATGCGTTTTGAATTTGTGCTAGATGAAGGTGGAGCAATTATCGATGGAAAAATAATGGGAATTGATAATAAAATCGCTCTAGTAGGTACTTGCGAAAAGGGATATGCAGATGTAACTCTAGAGGTTGAAAAAAATGGAGGACATGCCTCTACCCCAACAAAAAGAACAGCGGTAGGCCTACTTGCAGATGCAATTTCAAAGATAGAAAAGCACCAAATGCGCCCGTATTTTTCCAAGCCTGTCAAAGAAATGTTGGAGTATTTAGCTCCATATATGAATCCCTTTTTTAAATTCGCTATTGCAAACAAAGATATTTTTTCTCCTATGCTCAAAAAGGTTTTAACTATTGCTAGTCCTTTTACTAACTGTATAATGAGAACAACTATCGCCCCAACACAAGTATTTGGTGGGCATACTCCTAATACACTCCCTTCTGTTGCTAAAGCAAATCTAAATTGTAGAATTAATACTGGCGAAACCTCAGAGGATCTTTTAAATCACATTAGAAAAGTGGTTGGGAAGAATGTCAAAGTTTCTCTTGATGATAAATGTAAAAATCCATCACCAATTAGCAACACTGATTGCCAAATATTCCAAGATATAAGAAAAACTGTGTATGAAGCTTTTGGTGGTTTTATTATGGCACCATATCCTTTTATAGCAACAAGCGATTCAGCCTATTACCACGCAGTATCGGATAACGTTTATAGATTTACGCCTTTAATAAAAGATGAGTCGGATGCTAATAGAATCCATGGGAAAAATGAAAGAATATCTATCGATTCCTTGGTTACAGCAACTAGATTTTTCATAAGACTATATGAGAACACTTGTTTTTAACTGTCTGTTTTAATTCGCAATTAAGCAACACTAAAGTGAGAAAAATATTGCCATATAAAAATTAAGATATATCTTGTATGGTAACTGTACTCAGTTTTTTTATTAAATTTGTTTTTTCCAAGCTTTCTCAGTAGCTAAAATGACCTCTATTGTGCTTGTTTTTTTAATGTCCCACTATATGTTGTGGCATCGAAATTTAAAAAAAATACCTTTTATTTTACCTTCATTTTTCGTATGTACTAAAAAAATTTGTTGTGATATAATAAAATTCCTGCGCCCCTAATTTTGTGTTTTTTTGCTTTTTTAGGGCTTACGAGATTTTATCTATTGGTGGAGTTTGTGATACACGACGAAAATACAAATAACAAATTATTGATCCTATTCGTACTAGAAAAACTAGAGATGCCCGTTAGCGAGGACATCCTTCTAGAGATGTGCTCTATCGACAATAATTGGATTCCCTATCTTTATTGCAAACAGGTAATCAATGAAATTATTCAGGGTGGTCTTGCAACAAAAATAACATCACAAAGTTCTAGAACCCCCCTTGTATCATTAACAAATGATGGAAGACTTTGTCTATCACACTTTTTTAACGATATTCCTCTTTCAATTCAAGATGAAGTTAAAGAATTTGTTGTTCAACATAGAATTAACTATAGAAAGAAACAAGAGTTCATATCAGACTATTTTAAAAATAACGATGGTTCTTATACTGTTTCCTTGAAAATCATGGAAGTAACCCAAACATTAATTGATCTTAAGTTGATTGTTGCAACTCGCGCTATAGCTACTTCAATTGCTTCAAACTGGAGTGAAAAGGCTCCTGAGGTATACCGAATGCTTTATGAGCAACTAGTAGAAAATTAATTTTTAAAATAAAATAGCCCACTCAAGGGCTATTTTTTTCGTTATTAGTTTTTAAAATCTATTGATTAATCTACAAAGAATTCATCATAAATGGCTTTTATTGAATTATCAAAGTCTCTATCTTCCACGCCAACAATGATGTTAATTTCCGATGAGCCTTGGTCTATCATTCGTACGTTTATATCTGCCTTAGCAAGTGCATTGAAAACTCTTGCAGCTGTACCCTTTCTTTTCGCCATTCCGTGACCAACTATAGCAATAAGGGAAAGATTGTGCGTTACTTCAATAAAGTCAGGATTAATGGCTATTCTAATATCAGAAATAACTTTTTCTTCAGGGACTATCTCAAACCCTTTGTCTGAAAGGACTATACTCATAGTGTCTATACCTGTTGGTATATGTTCCACGGATATTCCACACCTTTCAAGAACAGACAATACCTTTCTAACAAAACCAAGCTCATTATTCATCATAGCTTTTTTAATAGTGATAGTTGCATTACCTTTTCTTCCAGCTATTCCGGTAACTGGGTAATCGTCAACGTCATCTCTAGCGCTTTTTGCTAAAATCATTGTACCAGGGTTTTCAGGCTCAAAAGTATTTCTAATGTTAATTGGAATATTAGCTGCTTGAACTGGGAACACGCTATCTGGGTGAAGTACACTCGCACCCATATAAGAAAGCTCTCTTAATTCCTCGTAGCTAATTACATCTATGTAGAAGGGATTTTTTACAATTTTGGGGTCAGCTATCATAAAACCATTTACATCGGTCCAATTTTCGTAAACGCTTGCCTCTATAGCACCAGCAATTATTGCGCCAGTAAAATCAGAGCCACCTCTAGTAAATGTTTTAATTTGTCCATCAGGCATTCTTCCGTAAAATCCAGGTATAACTACTCCTTCAGTTTTATCTTTAATCATTATTACCATGTCTTCAGTTATTTCAGAATCAAAAGAACCATCAATTTTAAATTTAATAACCTCTTCTGCATCGATAAATTCAAAACCCAAATAGTTAGCGGCAATAATACCTGCAAGATACTCTCCTCTTGACGCTGCATAGTCTTGTTTTTCCGCAGCATTAATACCTTCTTCAACTTCATCAAGGTATTTTTCTATATCTAGGTCTAATCCCAGCTGATCCCTAATGTCTATATATCTTGGACGAATTTGAGACATCGTTGAATGGCAATTGCCTTCTACTAATTTCTCTTCAAATGCTTGATATAGCAAGTCAGTAACCTTATCATCTCCTTTAAATCGTTTCCCTGGAGCTGACACAACAACAAACTTTCTCATTGGATCAGAGTCAATTATTGCCTTAACTTTTCTTAAAGCATCTGCGGTGGCCATAGATGTTCCACCAAACTTACATACTTTCATTTCTTACCCCTTATGATTTTAGATTAATTTATTCATAACATTATTATGATTTATTCTAAATGTCAAGCGCATTTATTTTTTTTAAAAAAATTGTTTTCGATGTAATTATTTCATCGATAATACCTTTAATTTTTACCTTTAAAAATGCACCTTTTTAAAAAATATTAGCCCCTGTTAAAGAGCTAATAATTGATATTTTTATTGGTACTTTTTTTTGAGTTTTTTGGGCGAAAAAGGGAAAAGTTACATTGTAATCTTGCGCGTTTCAAGATAATATCTCTTTTGCTCGGGTTCGCCTATTGAGAAAGCTTTTTTGGGTAAATTACCGACATTAACAACAAAATTGACGAGCTCTTCTTTATTATAATACGGCATAACAATTCCGATTGTGCCTTTGGGGGCTTCTGCAAGAGCATCTTTTAAATGCTCTTCATTGTGTATATAGTCAACAACCATTTGGGGGTTTTCCTTGAGTACTTTTTCAATATATTTCTGAACGCCCATAATTGTCATACTAACATTTTTGGGTGCCTCTATATACTCTTCATGGTCACTAAATAGTACTGAAACCCGGTTTTCTCCACCAAGAGCATTTTTTAATCCTTTAATAAATTCTTTAGGTGGATTATATACGATTCTATGAATAGGCTTAAAGTCAACACCTGTATAAATATTAATTAATTCAATCAACATATATTTTGCAGGATGATTAATTTTCTCCTCTTCAGTAAGTTTGGATTTTAAATTATCCCATGTAACTTTTGCCGTAGCAACAGAATGGTTACCATCTCCAATTACCATTAAAACTTTGGCGTCTACTCCATATTTTTTTATCTGAATGTCTTTATCGGTTAATCTCATTATTTGGGGGATTATTTTCTCGGAATTTGGAACTTCGTAGCCCTTAATATTTCCACCATTCATATTGAGTTCAAAATCATAGAGTTTTTTAAATTTAGCCCTATTTTCATATAATGGTTCTATTATTTTTTTATCCGGATCATCAATTAGTGCTATAGCATGCGGGGACTCGAGTAAGGCATTTTGTCTAATTTTAATTCTAACAGGCAATCTTTCGGTTAGCGTATCTTCCGTAGCTCTTATGGGTACGATTACTCTATGCCAGTCATAACTATCAAGATCAATTGCTATCATTAGCCCTATTCTTTTCCCACCATTTTCGACTTCCCTTTCAACTAATATGAAATTATTTATTTCTTGAAAAAGATTTGAATTGTAGTATTCCCTCATTGTTGCATTAATTTTATCAATTCTCTCTTCATCTTGGCCTTTATTAAGATATATTTCAGGGAAAATTATTTTTAGAGTACTAGGACTATTTCCTATGGTTTTTTCTAGTTCATCCCAATATTTTTGTCTTGCGGTAAATTGGTCACAAGCAATTGTTGCCCACTTATTCATATCTACGTTCTTTGGTAATAGAATTTTTGGTACTTTTATTATGCTCATATTAGCCTCCTGACATTTTCTCGTTTTATTATCCCACAAAAGTTTTATAATATCACTTGTTTTTAATTAAAAAATCCAAACTTTCGTTTGGATTATAATAATGCATTGTAGTTGGAAAATAAAATTATTTTGCTAGAGAGCGATATTTTGTTGGGCTAGAAATCTTCAGAGTTTCATGCAAAATATCCCTTAGTCTATCTGGGGTTACAAACCTTCTAAGCTCTCCCTTCTTTGCAACAGAAATAATCCCTGTTTCTTCACTGCAAATTATAGTTAGCATATCGCTTTCTTCAGTTATCCCAATACCTGCTCTATGCCTTGTTCCTAAACTTTTAGAGACTGTTTGTGACTGGGAAAGTGGCAAAAAGCATCCTGCTGCTAAAACTTTATTACCTTTTATAATTGCTGCACCATCATGAAAAGGAGCTCTAGTATTAAAAATAGCTTCCATAAGAGCTGCCGATACGACTGCTCCTAATTCAACTCCCGTTTCTAGGATATGATTAGCTACGGTTGTCGGGGCAATAACAATTAATGCACCTGTTCTACTTTTCGACATAGATTGGCAGGCAACAATGATTTCATCAACTGCTTTTCTAAGTTCCTCATCTGAGGCACCAGTTTCAAATTCGGCATTTTTTTCGCGATTTTTTGTCAAGTTAAAAAACATAACTTTAAGGTCTGATTGATAAACCATTCCAAGTGCCACTACCATAAAAATAACAACAATATTAACTATGGCACGAGTAGCCGGAATGGCAAAATATTCATCTAAAATTATTATTCCAACATATAAAAGTAGTAAGGAGGTATATATTACGAGCAAAAGAACACTTCTTCTCTTTATGAAAAAGATGACCATAGCAACTATTAAAGCAACAACCGCAATAATATCAACTATTAAACTTACTGGTCCTGAATATTTGGCTAAAAGCAATGTATTTCTCCTCATTCCATTTTTTATAATTATACTCTTTTTATATGTTAAATCAAATATATTAATAGAAAAAGTGTCAATTAAAGATACTTTAGGCACCTTTAAAGAATATATCCACACCTTTTATACTTATAATCATTAACTATCGCTTAGAGTTCCTATTGTATTAAAGCTCGTTAAATCCTTGGAAATATCCTTGTTAAATATCATAACCTGTAAAAATGTCGTCTCTTGGTGGGTTAAGTTCTAGCTCTACTTGCTGTTTAGCAATATAGCTAATTTGCTCTTCACGGGCTTTCTTGTAAACAAAAAAGTATAGTATGACTGCTCCGAAAATTACAATTGCTAGATTCACCGAAGAAAATACTATACTTGCCATAGTAACTTCGCCAATTGAAGTTATATTGGAGATAAAATCAAGTCCTTTACTCAATAACTGTAAAATCAAGTATAAATTGAAAAAGTATTTATAAAAAGAAAAAACTTTATCACCTTTAATGACATCGTTTTTAAGCACCAAAAACACAAATGTAAAAACAACACCATTAGCTATTAATCTTGCGGTACCATCAGCAGCTTGAAAAGAAAGTCTCATGACATCATCTTTTAAAAAGTTGAGCATACCATAAGATCCAATTAAGATTTGAGTGATAATATATCCTAGCCTGGATGTATTGTTGAAAAGTTTTATTTTATCAGGTTCTATGAGTCTTCTTGAACGAATCATGTTATTGACTACTTTTAGGATGATTTCTAGTATACCCCAAGTTATAAAGGCCCCTACTATGAATGCAAATATCGCAAACTGATTTGAGTTTGCAGTAATAATGGAGGTGTCTAAACCAAACTCGCTCATCAGATCATCCATTTGAAACATCGTTGGTATACTGGAGTATGCTGAACTCACTATTACTAAAATGTGAATTACCATCTGTGGTAATTTTACAAAACCGTCTCTTATTTTTTTAAGTTGTTCCATCATATCTCCTAGCCTATTATATAATCTTTATACTCATCAAATGATAACATTAAGTTTGTTATTTTAACAATTCTCTTCTCTATTATTTAGGTCATCGTTTTATGCTATTTTTGCAATACTTTTTTGTCAAAGATTTAAAGCAGTAACGTCTATTTTTTGGCCTAAAATGTCATAAATTTTGATATTACTGTTTTGAATGCCGTTTCCTCGCTCATTTTGCCCGATTTAAATCCATAGTCGGCCTCAATTAACATACTCATTATTTCTTTCAATCTAGTTTTCGTATACTTTACTGCAGTTTGACGAGCCTTTTTTATTGCCCATTCTTTTATGCCTAACGCTTCTGCAACACTTTCATCAGACATTTCAGATATTGAAACATGGAAAACTCTGCGATAAAAACCAGTTAGGATAGAAAGCATCTGCGCATATGGTAAAGCTCTTTCGGTAAATCTATCAACAAGAATAATGACTCTGTTGTTGTTCTTCATGGCTATTGCATCGGCTAGTTCAAAGATTACATCCTCTATATCGTTTGATACCATAAGTTCAACATCAGAAACTTTAATCTTTTCGCCACCCGAATATGCAACAAGTTTTTTAATTTCAAGAACAATTCTATTGAGGTCAGTATTTGAATACTGGATTAATAAATCAAGAGCCCTTCCCTCTATACTAGCATCTCCAAGTGCTTTTAACGCAATATTCTTTATGACTTCTATTGGTGGTTTATCGCATTCTATGATAGTGCATAGTTTTTTAAAATTTGTAGATAACTTTCCACTGTTTAGTATCAATAAAAATGTATCTTGATTAATTTCTTTAATAATTTTCTCATATGCAGATGATGATTTATCTTCAAATTTTTCATCATATGAAATAACCACAATAGGAGAATCAAACATGGAAAAAGTTATAAGAGCATCTCTTAAGGTTTCAGGAGAGTCAATTTTATCTAATTGTTTGATATTGAATGACCTGTAGTCTAGAGGCACAAGGGAAAGAAAAGCCGATAAAATCTTATCTTTCCAATAAGAGTCAGAGCCATCTAAAATATAGACCCCACCTTTAACTTTTTTAATATCGAATTCGTACGCTTTCATAGGCAAAATTATACAACAACCATCACTTATTATCAACCAAGCTAAAAGACTAGATAGTACAAAAAATACTTCTTTAAAAGAATGGGTTATATAACAGAGGAAATTGCTAAATAATATAATTTGGTAGAAACCTAGTTTATCAAAGAGAAATATCTACTATTGTGTTTTGATTTCCTTAATTGAGATAACATTCATTCCTAATGCTTCGGCTTTTGCTTTAGCGCCTAAAACTCCTTT
>CAYMPR010000014.1:14252-26409 GCA_964392385.1 uncultured Christensenellaceae bacterium
CTATAAAAGAGAACTAGTGTATTCATATTACACCTCCATTAATTAGTTCCATTTTACCATAATTAAGTTTAAAGATAGTATATTTTGCTTCTTTTTAACAAATATCTTTCTTTGTGATAAAATATATAAATAATGTTAGTTATCGTGAGGGGAAAAATGAAAAATTTTAAGGAAAAATTTTCAACAAATTCTCAAAGTACTGCATCAAAATGGGTCGAGGAAATATTAAGAGTTGTATTATACTCAAGAAGAAAAATGTCTAAGATAGCAGTAACAAAGAGCCTAGAAAAAACACGAAAAAGAAATGAGAACTTTACGGTACCCTCTAGACTTGTCAAAAAATACAACTTATATAAATATTTCGTGAATTCAACCGAAATATGCGTGTTTAACAACTCCTCCCCTTCAAAAAATTGCGTTTTCTATTTACATGGAGGAGGTTTTACCGATCAGCCACTCCCTTTTCATTACACTTTTCTAAACAAATTATCAAAAGAAATTGATATACCTATATTTTTGCCCATTTATCCAAAAGCTCCTAACTACACCTTTGAAAAGACAATTCCTTCAGTTATAGAATGCTACAAAGATTTAATAAAAAAGTACAATCCAGCTAATATCACTGTTATGGGAGATAGTGCTGGAGGCGCGTTATCTTTGTCACTCGCTGAGCAATTAAAGATTCTGTCTCTTCCGCAGCCTAAGCACGTTATCATGCTATCCCCTTGCTTAGATATTTCTCTTTCAATTGAAAATAATCCTAATATGAAAGATGACGCTATGTTTTATCTCGAGATGCTTAAGCAAAGCTTCATGGCTTATGCAGGAAATATAGAAAATCTTACAAGCCCTATAGCAAGTCCTGAGTTTGGTGACTTTACCGCCCTATCCCCTTTGTCAATTTTTATTGGTACCAAAGAAACCCTTTACCCCTACATTGAAAGATTTATGGAAAAAGCCAATTCTTTAAGCGTTGATGCAACATGTTATAAATATCATAATCTTCTACATGTATTTCCTCTAATGCCAATACCCGAAGCAATAGATGCAAGAGAGAAAATGAAAGATATCATTATAAAATAATACTCTTATTCCAGTTTTAGATTTTTTATTAGATGGTGGTCGGAGCCTAAAATATCATAAGATCCCTCTTCTTATCTTAACTACATAAAAAAACAGCAGATAATAACTGCTGCTTTTTGGTCGAGGTGACGGGATTTGAACCCACGACCTCTTGGTCCCGAACCAAGCGCGCTACCAAGCTGCGCTACACCTCGAAATCGCTATTTTAATTTAACACAACCCTTTCTTATTGTCAATTAAGGACCTCTATTTCGCGAGATTCTTCTGAACGAATGATTTTGCATAAGGAGGGAAGATGGGGTGCTGATTATTATGGTTTCAATTGTTTTTCTTGCGTTTTTAGTATGGCTATGGTAATATAATTTTCGTTAATGCCGAAGTGGTGGAATGGCAGACGCGGCGGACTCAAAATCCGCTGTTGGCGACAACGTGCGGGTTCAAGTCCCGCCTCCGGCACCATAATAATCTCAATCTTTTGATTGGGATTTTTTTTAAAGTTTTTTTACAGCTTATCTTTCAAAATTATTGAGGTAATAGATTCTTCGTTCGCTTGAATATGATAAATTCATTTTTGGTAAACGCACTATTTTTTTCGGAATATTTTTTAATAACTATAATATTTTTGGTTGTTGTTTAAAACGGTGAAATTAGTTGCCTAAAGTGTGGTTTTCGGTATTTACATTGCCTCTTTTGTGTCCTATAATCTAATCGGTTTTAATGGAGGTAGATATGGATAATAAGGACATTAAGATAATCAATCATTTGATAAAAAATGCGAGGATTAACGCTAGTGCAATATCCCAACATATCAAACTTTCCACTTCAGCAGTAATTGACCGTATCAAGAAACTTGAAAGCTCTGGAGTTATTACTGGATACACAGTTCTTCTCGACCCTAGGAAAATCCATTTGGATGTTACTGCCATTATTAATATAGTTATGGAACACCCGAAATATAATGATAAATTTGTGGAAGCGGTTACAAACAATAAAAATGTTACAGAATGCTATTATATAGCCGGCGATTACGACTACTATCTTAAAGTCATTACAGCAAATACTAGCACTCTTCAAGATATACTAAATGACATAAAAAGGCTTGAGGGCGTCGCAAAAACAAAGACCAGCATAGTATTACAAACTCCAAAAAACGAGTATTCGATTAGTGCTGATTTTAATGAAGATTAATAAATAATTTATATTAAACTTTTTTTGTAGGAGGTAAGTATGATTATAGGTATTCCAAAAGAAATTATGAAAGGCGAAAGACGTGTTGCTGCAACACCTGACACAGTAAAAAAACTGGTTAGCGATGGTGTTCAAGTGCTTGTTGAGAAAGGTGCAGGAGAAGGTTCTTTCTTTCTTGATGACGCATACATTCTAGCAGGCGCTATTTTAAAAGATAACCCCAAAGACTTGTTTTCTTTATCTGATGTGATTTTTAAAGTTAAAGAACCTCAATATAATGAAAATTTACAAATTCACGAAGTTGATCTTATGCACAAAGGGCAGTATCTAATTACTTTCATTCACCCTGCTTCTCCCGTAAACCATGAAATGGTTAAATCTTTAGCAAAAAAAGGTGTAATTGGTTTAACATTAGACAGTATTCCAAGAATTAGCAGAGCACAGAGCATGGATGCCCTATCCTCTATGAGCACATGCGCAGGTTATAAAGGGATGTTAATGGCTGCGGATGATTTAAGCAAATTCATGCCACTTATTGGAACTGCTGTTGGCATGATTAAACCCTCAACGGTCTTTGTAATTGGTACGGGTGTAGCTGGACTTAGAGCAATAGCAACCGCTAAGTCTCTTGGCGCAGTTGTTTATTCAGCTGATATTCGTCCTGAGGCAAACGAGCAAGCGAAATCATTAGGCGCGAAAATCATTGAGACAGGTGTCCCAGCAGAAATTGCAGTAAGCCCTGATGGAAAACATGCAAATAAACTCTCAGAAAAATGGTTGGAAATTGAGAGAGAAAACCTAAAAGAGACAATTTTAAAGGCAGATATAGTCTTTTGTTCAGCACTTGTTCAAGGAAAAATTGCCCCAATCCTAATTACCGAGCAGATGGTTAAAGAAATGCAGAATGGAAGTTGTATTGTCGACATTTCAATAGACCAAGGAGGTAATTGCAATGTTACCAAACCAGGAAAGAGAGATATTGTTCATAATGTAATAATCGAAGGAATAAAAAATATTCCCGGTATGTTACCTACAAGTTCAACCTGGATGTATGCAAATAACATATATAATCTCTTCAAATATTTATTTAGTAACGGAAAAATCAATCTTGATTTAAAAGATGAAATAATGGGTTCAATCGTTGTTTGTATTGATGGAGAAATTGTGCATCAAGGAACCCGTGAGGCAATGGGTATCTAATTTCTTTTCACGAGGTATATTATGTTTTCAACTTTCCAATTATCACTAATCGGTGTTTTTATTTTGGCAACAATTTTGGGATATCTTTTGATTAAAAACGTCCCATCTCTTTTACATACTCCCCTTATGTCGGGAATGAATGCTCTATCGGGAATATGCGTCACTGGGGCCATTCTAGCTTCATTCTTTGCTTTTACAGCAAATGATTTGCTCGCAATAATATTTGGAATATTAGCAATAGTTCTTGCAACTGTTAATGTTGTTGGCGGGTTTGTAGTAACCGATAAAATGTTAAGAATGATCTCAAAAGAAGGTAATAAGAAATCTTTTCCTCAAATACTACTGACAATTGGATTATTATGCATTTCATTATTACTTATAATTCTTACGGGTATTTTCCAAGGTAAACTGAAAGATTATATTAATTATTCTGCGGCTATCATTCTTTCTATTTCGATGCTAGTGGGTATTTTCTTTATGAGTAAAGTACGTTATTCTGTTCTTGGGAATAGGATAAGCGCGATATCAATGCTCCTAGCAGTCATATTAACTTTTGTTTATTATGGACTTATCCCAGTTTGGGTTTTGTATATAGGTTTGATAATTGGAACAATCTTAGGGGTTTTCATTGGATTAAAAGTAAAGATGATTCAGATGCCCCAATTGGTAGCTCTACTAAATGGACTTGGTGGCGCTGCTTCTTCAATAATTGCTTCGCTCACAGTTCTTGGTTTTGCATTTAGTAGTAATTTGTTTTCTGATTTATCATCATTAATAGCCATAGCTATTGGGTGCATTACACTTTCTGGAAGCCTTATTGCAGCGGCAAAGCTTGCTAGATTAATATCTCAAAAAGCCACTGTACTAAAAGCTCACAAACTATGGATAGTATTATCAATACTTCTAACAATAGTGCCAATTATCCTATATTTTGTATTTCCTAACGAAATTATTAAAGCTATTTCCTTGGCTAGTATTATTATATTCTCTTCCCTTTTTGGAATATTATTCAGTATTAGAGTCGGAGGAGCGGATATGCCAATAACAATATCTCTTCTCAATTCTCTAAGTGGCGTAGCTGCTGGAATTGCGGGTTTTGCCGTAGGAGATTTGCTTCTTGTCGCTGTTGGTGGAATCGTTGGAGCCTCAGGACTCTGGTTAACGCAAATAATGTGTAAAGCTATGAATCGGAAACTGCTAGATATTCTTATTGGCGGCAGAGCTAGAAATACAAATGATAGTAAAAATGTTTCAAGTGGTTCCCAAGCAATTGTATCAAAAACCCTTACTACTAATGAATCTCTTGACAAATCCCTTATTGCTGATCAGTCCAAAAATCAATCTAGTGAGAATATAATATCCTGTAATATTGCTTCCTCACAAGAAGTGTTATCCCCAAAAGAAATACTCCTTAACGCAAAGAAAGTAATCTTTGTTCCTGGTTATGGAATGGCCATTGCGCAAGCACAACATCTTGTAAAAGAATTATCGGATATTCTTAGGAACAATGGAGCATCGGTAAAATTTGCTGTTCACCCTGTGGCAGGACGTATGCCTGGGCATATGAATGTCTTGCTATGCGAAGCAGATGTGGATTATGAGGATCTCTACGAAATGGATGACATAAATCCTGAATTCGAAGAAGCAGATGCAGCCATAGTAATAGGAGCAAATGATGTAATCAATCCTGCCGCAAGAGAAGCTGCAGGCACTCCCATATACGGTATGCCTATACTTAATGTTGATAAATGTAAGAATATATTCATTTTCAATTTTGATTTAAAACCTGGGTATGCAGGGGTTGAGAATCCTGTATATTCCCGAAAATATGGCCTATTTTTATTTCTTGGAAATGCAATGGCTACTTTAAGTGAGTTCATTTCCTCAATAAAATTGAAATAGTTCAGTAACTAACTTATATTTAGAAAATTATCCTATATGCCTAGTTTTTCCTAAATCGAAACTGAAATTTTTTCGTTTTTTCCTTGAAAGGATATATCAAGAGTGCTAAACTAATGGTAATGTCGTTTAAGGAGGGGAAAACATGAGTTATAATGCATATGATAATTTTATTGCTACACTTGATCAGGCGGCAAAAGCAATTGGAATGCCTGAAAAAGACTATGCCACGCTTAAATATCCAGAACGTGAATTAAAAATAGCAATACCGGTGAAAATGGATGATGGAACTGTTAAGTTTTTTGAAGGATATAGAATTCAACATTCTACCCTAAGAGGCCCTGCAAAAGGTGGTATTCGGTACAGCCCAAACGTAGAAATCAATGAAGTAAAGGCTCTTGCAGCTTGGATGACAATTAAATGTGCTGTCTCAAATATTCCATATGGAGGCGCAAAAGGTGGTGTTTGCGTTGATCCCACAAAGCTTTCTGAGGGTGAACTAGAAAGACTGACGAGAAGATACACCATCGGCATTTTGCCGATGATAGGACCTGATAGAGATGTTCCAGCTCCCGATATGGGAACAAATTCAAAAATTATGAACTGGATAATGGATACATATTCGTCTTTCCAAGGAAATGCTATTTTCGGCGTAGTAACCGGAAAGGATATTGACAATGGTGGCTCACTTGGAAGAACAGCCGCAGCTGGATATGGCGTTACATTGATGGCAAAAGAATATATGGCTATGTATGCAATGGAGCCCAAAAATGTTTCCATTGTTATTCAAGGTATGGGAAACGTTGGCAGTATATCTGCTGATATGCTTTATGCACTTGGTTGTAAGATAGTTGCAGTAAGCGATATAAGCGGCGGAATTAGATGCATGAATGGACTAAATATTCCAGAAATTGTTGCATTTACAAAGCAAAAGAAACTACTAATTGATTATAAATCAGAAACAGTGGAACACATTGACAATCGTACTCTATTAACAACAAAATGCACCTTTTTAATTCCAGCTGCTCTTGAAAACCAAATTACCGAAGAAATAGTACCTGATTTAAAAGCTCAAGTAATAATTGAAGCAGCAAATGGCCCTACTACTGTCGCAGCTGATAAATTGCTTGCCGCTAGAAAGATTCCTGTACTACCAGATATTCTATGTAACTCTGGTGGTGTTATTGCTTCCTATTGCGAATGGGTACAAAACGTTGACGTTTTAGTTTGGGATGAAGAACGTGTCAATGATACTATCGAAAGATACATGAAAGCAGCGCTAAAAGAAATTCTTGCTATTGGAAATAAATACGGAATTAGTTATAGGCTTGCTGCGTATGGTTTGGCTTTAAAGAGACTTAGTGCATCCGCAAAACTTCGTGGATTTATGCCATAAAGTGTAATAGATTACATTAATTTATTTTCTACAAGGGCCTGACAATGTCAGGCTCTTTTTTCAAAGGCTTTCTTTTGCTCTTAATTGCATTATGGTATAATTAAAAAATGAAAAAAATATTATCATTTCTGCTCATTATTGTTATTGCTTTTTCCTTTTCAATAATTGGAAGCGGTATTATAGTCAGCAATTTTAAAGAAACACAAATTGAACAATCGCCTCTTCATAAACTTGAGTTTAGTGGCGATGAATTTGTGATCTTACAACTAAGCGATTTTCATGAATGGGCAGGAGTAGAAACAGACAATGGAATTGTTGCTCAAGATAGATTGAAACCGTTGCTTGTTTCCTTCATTACAAGTGTTTTAGAAAAAACAAAACCAAATTTAGTTGTTTTAACTGGGGATTTAATATTTCCTCTAAGCTTTTTATGGGACTTTTTGGGAAATGTCTCTATTGATACATTAAAGCTAATCGCAAATATCTTCGAGGAAAGAGAGCAACTTTGGACAATGACTTTTGGAAACCATGATACAGAAAGTGGAATCAAAAAAGAGGATTTTTTATCTGCCCTATCTTCTTATCAGTATTTTATGGGTCCAGAATATGAAAATTCTTTACACAAATCTTACATCCAGGAAGTCGGCTCTTTGGGCCAAACAAATCGAGTGGGAAATTATTCAATTCCTATTTTTAATAATAATGAAATTAAATTTAACATCTTTTTGCTAGATAGTGGCTCATATTATCAACCAGGCAATGGGCCAAGAGATTATTTACCTATAACTAACGAGCAAACTGATTGGTATATCAGTGAATCAATTCGTTTAAATGCCTTAACGGGAAGCTTAGTTCCTTCAATAATGTTTACTCATATTCCTTTAATTGAAATGGCTGAACAATATGACATAAACCAAGAATTTAGTTATGGAATATATGGAGGAATTAGTCCTTCATCATTAAGATCCCCCCTTTACCAGGCTATAATGAATCAAAAAGATGTTAGAGGCATATTTTTTGGTCACAACCATCAAAGTAGTTTAACTCTCTTTGCTGAAGATACTGGTCATAGGTTAATGATGGGTATAACTCCTTCATGTCAAGCAAGCTCATATGATGATAGCACCTCCACAATGTATGGAAGAATAATTAATATATACGCAAACGGAAGTTTTTCCTCATACATATACACTTCCGACAATTCATATACTAACAATATTTTCTTAAATGAAACTGCATTTTATGGCTTTTTAATGTAATAGCAAGGGTATAATTGAATAAAATAGATTAATTAATTAGGCTTGGATATACTCGAATTTTGATTTTCTCATTACTATTAGCCCCATAATTATTCTCATATTAATCTTCACATATTTTCTTTCTATTTATGATCAAAATGGTTGCAAAGCATATCCTTCTGCCTTGACTATTTTTATGACAATATGGTAATATAATTGTTGATATTTTTAAAATTTTAGGAGGTTTTTATGGCCAAAATTACAGTTGATTGGAAAACAATTACTAACTTTGTAACTGATGCTTTCGTGGGTGTTGGTGTACCAAGAGAGGATGCGGAAATTTGCACTGATGTTCTTCTCGAATCCGATAGAAGAGGTATCGAGAGTCATGGAGTTAACCGTTTCAAACCTATATATATGGATAGAATCGCTATTGGCATACAAAACCCTGTGACCAATTTTGAAGTAATCCGCGAAACTAGAACAACTGCGGTTGTTGATGGGCACGACGGAATGGGTCAAGTTATAGGTTATAAAGCTATGAAAATGGCTATTGAAAAAGCAAAAGAATATGGAATGGGTATGGTTGCAGTAAGAAATAGTTGCCATTATGGTATCGCTGGCTACTATTCTACTATGTGCACACAAGAAGGAATGATTGGTATTACCGGCACAAACGCAAGACCTTCTATCGCACCTACCTTTGGCGTTGAAAATATGCTTGGAACAAATCCTTTGACAATTGGTCTTCCAACCGATGAACCATTTCCCTTTATTCTAGATTGTGCAACCTCAATTACGCAAAGAGGTAAAATCGAGTATTTTGCCAGGATTGGTAAAGATACTCCCTCTGGCATGGTAATAGGAAGAGATGGAAAGCCAAAAACTGATTCCAATCAAATTTTATTGGATCTAAATACTGGAAATGCTGCTCTTGCCCCTCTTGGAGGAATTGGTGATGAGCTAGCAGGGTACAAAGGTTACGGATATGCAACTGTAGTTGAAATTTTATCAGCAGCGCTTCAACAAGGGAATTACCTTCGTATGCTAAGTGGTATCGGAGAAGGCGGCAAAAAGGTTCCATTCCATCTCGGCCATTTCTTTATTGCAATTGACACGGAAGCTTTTATGGGCTCTGATGAGTTTAGGAAAACAGCTGGAGATATTTTAAGAGATTTACGCTCCTCCGAAAAAGCACCTGGAGAAGATAGAATTTTTACTGCGGGCGAAAAAGAGTGGGATGTGTGGCAAGAACGAAAAGATAAAGGCGTACCAATTAATGATGCTGTCCAACTTGAACTAAGTGCAATTAGAGATAAACTAAAGTTAACAAAATATGTGTTCCCATGGGACAAAAAATAGTATATAAGGAGAATTATTATGGATTATGCAAAAGAATCATTAAAAAAGCATTTTGAATGGAAGGGTAAACTTGAAGTTGTTCCAAGAGCGCAAGTTACAACTAGAGAAGAGCTTAGTCTTGCATACACACCTGGTGTTGCAGAGCCTTGTCTTCAAATTCAAAAAGATATCAATCTATCTTATGAACTAACTAGACGTTGGAATCTAGTAGCAGTCGTAACTGACGGAACAGCAGTACTAGGTCTTGGAGACATAGGGCCTGAAGCTGGTATGCCCGTAATGGAAGGAAAGTGTGTCTTATTTAAATCTTTTGGAAACGTCGATGCATTCCCTCTATGTATAAGATCAAAAGACCCAGACGAAATCGTAAAAACAGTTGCTCTGCTCGCTGGTTCATTTGGCGGAGTAAACCTTGAGGATATTTCTGCACCTCGTTGC
Organism: uncultured Christensenellaceae bacterium; assembly: GCA_964392385.1. Classification (GTDB taxonomy): domain Bacteria; phylum Bacillota; class Clostridia; order Christensenellales; family DTU072; genus MWEH01. Next base: position 24,057 of record CAYMPR010000014.1, read on the forward strand.
TTTGAAATCGAAAGAAAGTTAAAGGCTTGCACTGATATTCCAATTTTCCACGATGATCAACACGGAACAGCAGTTGTAGTACTCGCGGCTTTAATTAATGCCGCTAAATTGGTCAAGAAAAAACTTAAGGATTGCGTAGCAGTAATAAGTGGAGCAGGTGCAGCTGGTGTTGCAATTGCAAAACTACTTACAAGTATCGGCATTAAAGATGTTTTAATGATAGACAGAAAAGGAATCGTCACGAAAAATAGAAAAGATTTAGATGTTTCTAAAGCAGAACTTGTTACTTTTACCAATAAAAACAACCGTACTGGCTTACTTGAAGATGCGATGAAAGGTTCCGATATATTTATTGGAGTAAGTGCTCCCGGTATTGTGTCACAAGATATGATAAAAAGCATGAATAAAGATGCAATAGTTCTTGCAATGGCAAACCCGACACCAGAAATTATGCCAGAACTTGCATTAGCCTCTGGTGCAAAAGTTGTAGGAACTGGAAGATCAGATTTTCCTAACCAAATTAATAACGTTCTTGCTTTCCCTGGAATTTTCCGTGGAGCTCTTGATGTAAGAGCTAGCGAAATAAATGAAGAAATGAAAATTGCGGCAGCAAAAGCTATTGCCTCCATAGTATCAGCTGAAGAATTAACTGCCGAGTATATTATTCCCAAAGCTTTTGATAAGAGAGTCGGTAAGGCTGTAGCTGAAGCAGTATCAAAAGCTGCAATCGCTACAAAAGTAAATAGAATTTAATAATTTTAGCCAAACCATTTATGCGCCTCCTTATCCTGGGGGCGCATTTTTTTAGCATCAATAGGAGTATTCAATTTAATAATACTATTTTTGAGCACAAAAAAGCACCGATTTTCTCGGTGCTAATTTTATAATTTTGGAGCTATGCAGTTTCTGCTATTCTCTTCTTATAATCATCAATAATCTTTTGAGTTTGAAGTGGTGGTACCTCTTCATATCTTACAAGGGTCATCTCAAATCTGCCTCTACTTTGAGTCATAGAACGAAGATCAGTTGCATATCTTCCTATTTCGGCTTGTGGAACTTCTGCTTCAACAACTGCTTTGCCATTAACCACATCCGTTCCTAAGATACGGCCTCTTCTCTTATTCATATCGCCCATTATGTCGCCCATAAACGCATCTGGGACAGTAACTTTAATATTATATATTGGCTCCAAGAACACAGGGTTAGCTTTTGCGCATCCTTCTTGATAGGCGAGTTTTGCTGCCATTACATAAGCAATTTCCTTGCTGTCAACTGGGTGAGACTTTCCATCAAAAACTGTAGCCTTAAGATTATACATTGGATAATCTGCTAGTATTCCCTGTTTAATTGCCTCTCTCAATCCTTTTTCGCATGCTGGGATATATTGGCGCGGAATTGCTCCTCCTACTACTGCATCTACAAATTCAAATATGCCATCAGCTGCACCCGGCTCAAATCTAACACTACACTGTCCAAACTGGCCTGCTCCACCCGATTGCTTCTTGTGTTTTCCTTCTGCCTCAACTGTCTTTTTAATTGTTTCTCTATAAGCAATTCTAGGCTCTTTAAGAATAGCGGAAACGCTATATTTATTCTTAACTTTTTTCGATAGCACATCCAATTGCATTTCGCCAATTCCTGAAATAACCATTTCATTTGTATCTATATTCTTTTCAATTTTAAAAGTGCTATCTTCATCCATTAGCTTATTAAAACCAGCTATTACTTTATCTTCAGCTCCTTTTTCTTGTGCTGATACAGCAAAAGAGATGACGGGTTTAGGGAAATTAATGGGCTCAAACATCACTTTTTCGCTAATGGCACAAAGAGTATTGCCAGTTGATGTATAATTAAGTTTTGCAAAAGCCCCTATATCACCTGCAGACAAACTATCGGTATTTTCTTGTTTTTTACCTCTTAAATTGTAAATTGCAGAGATTTTTTCTGTTTCTCCACTATTTGAATTAAATACTATATCTCCCATGCTAACTTTTCCACGAACAACCTTAACCATCAATAGCTTTCCAACAAATGGATCGACAGATGTTTTAAAAATTTGGGCGGCAAAGCTCCCTTCTTCTGATATCAACATTTCTCCAGTTGAATTATCGGCAAGACTAGTAAATTTACGAGGTTTTGAATTAGCTGGTGAAGGGCAAAGGTTAATAATTCTATCGAGAAGCGAGGTTATACAGTAATCAGCTCCCACTGCAACTCCAGCCATCATTGGTAAGGCTTCAGTAGAAATAACTCTAGCTTTTAATCCATTTGTTTTTTCCTCTGCCGTTAGCTCTTCACCGCCAAAAAATTTTTCCAGTAGTTCTTCACTAGATTCAGCAGCAAGCTCAACAAT
>CAYMPR010000015.1:0-23548 GCA_964392385.1 uncultured Christensenellaceae bacterium
ATCTTTTACTAATATAGTTCTTATCTCAAAGGGTTTAAACTTAAGCGAAGAAACATCAACTGGACCAATTACTTTTTCTAGTAAGTTAGTTTCGAAAGTCTCCCCTTTTATTGCTAGATTTAAATTAATTACTGTCTCAACCCCAGCATCTTCATATAATCTTATTATTGTACCTTCTGAGTTTTCTGCCCTCTTGATGGTCTCAACCACTATATGGGGATTCCCAGTTAATACAAATGGTTCCATCTCAACCTTTTGATTTGATATTAGAGGTTTAATATTATATAGATATGCTTCTTTTTGAGTATTAGCCGTATTATAGTCTCCAGCATGTGGATATATTGCATATTTAATAATATGCTTGCCTCTATCAGCTGTGGGATCAGGCCAAACTGGACTTCTTAGTAAGTTCAATGAGATTAATCCTTCTTTAACTCTCCAGCCATATTTACTTTCTGATAAAACTGAAAAACCCATGGCTTTTTCTTTGTCTGAAACGTCTACCCATTTGTGAGCACTAATTTCGAATTGTGCTTTTTCAATTTTTGTATCATTTCTTGTTGATCTCTTAATGTTTCCCATTTGAATGTCACAAGTAACTTCATCTGAAAAAACACTAGGTCTAAACTCAGCTCTTAACATCTTATGAGTCTCGTGCCAATCAACCTCTGTCACGAAATCAACAATTTGCGCTCCAGAATACAAAACTACTTTTTGAACTATTGTTGATTTGTTTAGCTTATAACAGTTTTCCCTAACAACTGCACCCGCAAGTACTTTAACATTGCTTTGCGTAAGTTTAAATTCATCTGGAATTTTTTTCGTATAATTAATATCTATATCCCAAGCATTATAATGAAGCCTTTTATCGGGATATACTTGAAGTTTATTTAACCAATGCTTATCTCCAAAATCCTTCTTAAGTCTCTTATCATATAAACTCTTAATATTGCCAAATTTATCAAAGGTTACAGATAAAAACTCATTCTCTATGGTATCTTCGGTAGCTTGTAAGAAAGGATCTTTTTCCATGCTTTCTAATTCCGCAGCACCATATGGCGGGACAGAGATTTTATACCATTTATCTTCGACTAGAACAACGCCTTTATTCCTGTAACCTGTTGTGTTAATCGCAGTCAAACGTTTTTCTGATGTAGATAGTTTCCCAATGAGGTCTGAACAGATTTGTTCAACTTCTTGGAGCATAGCTTCATACCTTTCCACACTTTCTTTATATACTCGATTAATTGAGGAGCCAGGAATTATATCATGGAACTGATACAACAAAACCTCTTGCCAAATTTTTTCAATTTTCTCAAATGGATAGTCAACTTTTTTTAGTGCAGCAAGGGAGCCTAAAAACTCGGCATTATGCAAAGCAAATTCAAGTTTTCTATTATAATATTTATTTTTACTCTGAGTAGTATATGTACCTTGGTGTTTTTCTAGATATAATTCTCCCTTATATACTTTGAGCAACTCCTTCTCTTTTTCAAGAGCTTTAAATAAATCTAGCTGTGGACATAATTTGACTTTAGGAAGCCCTTTCATGTTTTGGCCCCTTACAATCATTTCCATATGTCCTTCACTTGGACCGCCCCCACCATCTCCCACACCAAACAATACTCCCAAATCTTTTATTGTTTCTTTCTCAGGATAGTTTTTAACGGCTGCTACAGAGGTTAAGGGGTTTCCATCGCTATTATATGTTTCATCTGGAGGCATGTGCACAATCACATCACTACCATCAATTCCTTCCCAAATAAAGGTTCTACTCGGGAATTTATTATGTTCATTCCATGATAACTTTATCGTCTCGAAAAAGTCAATTCCACTCTTTTTTAAGATTTGGGGAAGGTTACCAGAAAAGCCAAAAACATCTGGAAGATGGCAAACCTTAACTTCTTTATTAAATTTTTCCTTCCAGTATTTTGTCCCATAGAGGTTTTGTCTTATTAACGACTCGCCTGATGTGATATTGGTATCACATTCAACCCACATCCCACCCTGCGCTTCTATTTTACCTTCTTCAACAGCTTTTTTTATCCTCTCAAATAATACGGGGTATTTTTCCTCCATCCATGCAAATTGTTGTGGTTGGCTTGCACCAAATACATAACCATCATATTTCTCTATATTTGATAGCTGTGAACTAAATGTTCTTCCCGCTTTCCTTTTCGTTTCTCTTAGTGGCCATAGCCAAGCAAGATCTAAATGGGCATGTCCTGTTGCATATACAGTAAAAGGATTTTCTATGCCTTGAGCCATCTCTTGTTTTAAAACATTTCTTGCAGCAATAATATTCTCTTCTGAAAAGTCTTTAACAAGTGCTAGAGCTTTTTTTGTTGACTCTGCAATTGATTTTTTCTTTTCATCTTTCTTTTCACTAACAAATCTTTGGTAAGCAAGAGCTAATAAATCATAATACAATGCTTTTATGTCTTCTCGAGCTACAACGATATCTGCTTTCTTGAAGTGAGCTCTAGTAGGCCCTGTTCCAGGGACCCTATTACTTCCAGCTTCAACCCAAATGTCTATCTCTTCATCGCCCTTTGCAGGATTAACATAATCTATAACTCTTTTCCCTCTGACAGGTTGCATAAAATCAACAAATGAAAATGTACCAGATAGTCCTTTTATTGGGTTACCCGTTTGATCTACATAGCAACCCTCACCGGAAAATTGGATAATTAATTTAATGTCTTTTCCACTTACACTTGAGGGAATCCTTCCAGTTAGATGAAACCATGCACACCCAAAGCCCTTTTTAGTCCATATTTGGCCGTTTTTAATGGGGGAATAATTTAAACTTAACCTATCTGCAAAAAGAACAGGCTCATCAGAAGTGGAAAACTCAGCTTCTAAACTCCCTACTTTTTCATATACTTTAGAGGAAATTCTCTTAAGACCACACCTCAAACTCTCTGACAAAACAAACTTAATATTTTGCATCACATCCATACCATCCCTCCAGGCACATTTAGTGCATAATATTAATAATTATATATTATATAAATGACCTTTGCAATTGTAATGGGTTTTGACTAAATCTTGGAATTATTGACTTGTATTAAGAAAACATTACTTAATGCTTTTTAGTTGTTGGGTGAAATAGAAACCGTAAGATTGCGCATATCTATTTATACAAAAATCCCGAAGTTTTAGGCTTCGGGATTATTGACAATTCATAACTAGTGAAAAAAAGAGATTGTAATTTATTTATTCGTCATCTTCTTCCTCGCTCTCTTCTTTCTTCTCTGTGGGGGTAGTTACAACAATTGCTTTGCCTCTTTGTCCTTTCTTTTTCTTAATTACGAGAAATACTAATATAGTAACTCCAATTGCAAAAACAACTGAGCCTATAATAACCCAAATCACCCAGCCAGTTCCAGAGGACTTTACTCTTTCCCACATGGCAAGAGCAGCACCTTGCTTATCTCCAAAATCCTTCATTACACCAAGAGTAGCATTTATTTCGGGATATCTAATTGTGTCTTGGAAATATTCAGTTACATCATAGTCATTGCTTTCGATTATAGTAATGACATCATTATTTGCTTGTAAGACTAGAGGATCTATTGCACAAGTATAGCCAATTTCCATTGAGTTTGTAATTGCAACTTCTGGCATACAAACATATTCAATAAATTTATTAGCAGCAGTTGTGTTTTGTGCTCCTGTAGGTATTGCCCAGCCATCAAACCACACATTTCCACCAATTTCAGGCACAAAGTAATCAAGATTAATGTCATTTTCGAGTGCTTCCTCAATTGCCCATAGTGCATCTCCGCTCCAAGCTAAATTGACATATGCTCTTCCAGCCATCATATCGCCCTTTCCTATATCAACTTCATATTCTTTAAGGACTTTCTTTTGCTCAATTAAAACTTCCTCCGCAGCAAGTAATAGCGCATCATCTACGGTGTTTATTAAATCTTGAACGGATAGATCCATATATACTTGAGGAAGTCTATCTTCCTCTTTAAGATATAATAGAGCTGCTACATAAGTGTCTCTAATACTGTCTTTAAGCATTATTTTTTTATTAATCTTGTTGTTATCAATACTATTCCACAGTAAGCCATAACCTGCTTCTTCTGCTTCTTCTTTTGAAACTATGTCCGTATTATACATAATCCCAAGAGTGCCCCACATATATGGCACAAAATAATCGCTCAAGTCCTCAACTGTTTCGCCAACAGGGATATCTGAAAAGATCTCATCAATTTTTGCATATAAAACTGCATCAACATTATTAATTGTGGAAATAGAAGCTTTATTGATCTTTTGAAGTCTACCTTCCTTCATAAGTTTTTCAATAGCATAATCACTTGGGCAAATTAAATCTATAGTTTCTTCACCTCTGAGTAGATTAGTAAGCATTACCTCATTTGTATCATATACTGTATACACTACAGATATGGTCTTGCCTGTTTGAGCTTGATACCAAACCTCAAATTCATCAATTACATCAGGGCCTATATAATCTCCCCAATTGTAAATGTATAAAACTTCATCAGTTGCAGCATTTGCAGTGGTAGTTTCTTGACCTAGTGGTAAAACAAAAAACATCGAGCAAAAAGCAATTAATAAAACAGTTGCTAGTAATAATTTTCTCATTTTTTCTCCTTTATATTTTAGGATTTTATTTCCTTAGTTTCTTTTCCTTTGTAAGATATATTTTTGATTTTCTCTATACTCCCAAGTTTCCTTATGCACTAAAATTACATTTCCTCATCTTTCTTTTTTTTCTTTGTCTTTAGTTTATTAAAGTTAGAGAGTAAAACTATCGTTATTACCAATATTATGATAATAGTGAATAATGGATACCAGAATGGCTCGAATCCACTTGCACTTCTTGTTGATGAATATAGGTAAGTAGATAATGTATCTATTCCTGTTGCGGCTCCTTTGTTTATTTGAGTAATAATAAAATCATCTATTGAAAGCGTGAAAGCAATAGCTGCTCCAGATAATATCCCTGGGAATATAATTGGGAGTATTACTTTAACAAGTGCCTTTATGGGACTTGCTCCCAAATCAAGGGCTGCTTCATAAATGTTTGAATCCATCTGCATTAACCTTGGCATAATTGATAGTATTACATATGGGGTGCAAAAAGTAATGTGTCCAATAATTATTCTTAGCCAACCTGTGGGAAAAGCAAAAGTAGTAAAAAACAACATTAGCGATACTGCCATTACTATTTCTGAATTAACAATAGGAAGCTGATTAATGTTTTCCATAGTAGCTTTTATCTTGGGTTTCATGTAAAAAATACCAACGGCTGATACAGATCCAATTATAGTTGCACAAAGTGAGGATATTATGGCTATTAATATGGTGTTTTTAAGTGAGTCTAATAATTTTTCAGCATGTGATGATGAGAAAATCGCCCTATATCCTTCAAGAGACAATCCTCTTGGAAAAGTAAAGTTAGTAGTATTAGAAAATGAAAAAATTATTACAAACACAATAGGTGCATATAATAGTAAAAGCACAAGAATTAAATAAATTTTTGGAAGAGCCTTTTTTACCATACGCTTGTTTTAGCCTCGCCTTTATTAAACTTTTTTAGTAACATATTTGAAATTAGCACAAAAAGAAGCATTATTAGCGACATAACACTTCCAACACCATATAGTCCATAACTAAATTTCTCATTTATTGAATCACCGAATAAAAACACACCACCAAGTAGTTGAGAAATAGCAAAAGTAGAAATAGTGGGTATAAATACCATAATAATTCCACTAATTATTCCCGGAACCGAAAGAGGTAATGTCGTTTTAAGGAAAACTGTTACTGGATCTGCACCTAAATCAGCTGCTGCTTCTATATATGACTTATCTATATTCGACAATGTTGTATGAAGAGGCAAAATCATAAAGGGTAAGTAATTATATACCATACCAAAAATCACAGTGCCCTCTCCTAGAGTTACTCCTAATGCTTGAAATATTGCTCTTGTAGCCAAGGTCCTTATTAAAAAATTAACCCACATCGGTAAAATAAATAGTATAACGATTATGCTTCCAGATGGAATTTTTGCAAGTATATATGCTACAGGATATCCAATTAACAAACATAAAACAGTGGTAACAATGCCAACTAAAAACGAATGACCTAAAACTTTTAAGCTTGCCCCATCTTTTGCTAGCTCCAAAAAGTTATTTAATGAAATCTTTCCATTACTCATAAAGGCATTTACTAAAACGATTACCAGTGGTATTACCACAAACATTAATAGGAATAGAACATAAGGATATGCAAAAACGCTCCTCGTAATATGAAAGTGCTTTACCTTATATATTAATTTATCAAAAATATTTTGTTTCATTCTTTTTTCTAAATTTGTCCTACTTCTTTTCTGTATAACCTTACTATTTACTCAAATTATGTTTTTAATTAAACTATTGTTATTATTGGTTAGATATTCTTTATTCTGTGTCTTTTCTTTTTATAACCTCAATTTTTATATCTTCTGGTTTTATACTTATTCCTACTCTATCGCCCTTTAACCAGTCGTCTTGCGTATCCACAAAAAACATGTAGTAATTATCTGCTCTAACTATGCATTGATAGTAGCTACCTTTATAAATATTGTTAACCACTTCTGCGCCAATTATTCCATCTTCTTCATTATCAAGTAGAATAACTTTATCAAAAGGAACACTAACCAATACTTTTGTGCCTTCTTCAATTCCAAGCGCATTGCAGTCAAAATTACCACCACAAATATCGACTACATTTTCACTAACAATTTCGGTTTCAAGCTGATTAATTATTCTTGACTTTGGCATTATATGAAAATCGAATGGTTTAATAAAAATTCCTATCTCGCTTCCAACTTCTGCCTCATTTGTCTCGTGAATTACAAGCTCAAATTCGTTAACCATAGCTATTATTTGATAATGGTCTCCTTTAAAAACACATGAATCAATCTTTGCAACTACCATCGCTGCATGATTTTCCTTGGGGATAATATATATATCCTCAGGTCTAATAATTACGTCGATTGGCTCCATTTTTTTAAATCCCTTATCAACGCATTCAAAAACATGCCCCATGCATTCAACCTTAAAATCCTCTAACATTACTCCAGAAAAGATATTACTTTCACCGATAAAGTCAGCTACAAACGCATTTGCTGGTTCATCATAAACTTTTTTTGGACTTGCAATTTGCTGAATTAATCCGTGCCTCATTACTATAATCGTGTCACTCATTGTCAAAGCTTCCTCTTGATCGTGTGTGACATACACAAAAGTAATTCCAAGTTTTTTATGCATATTCATAAGTTCAATTTGCATATCCTTGCGCATCTTTAAATCTAATGCACCAAGAGGCTCATCAAGAAGAAGAACTTCAGGGTCATTTACTAGGGCGCGAGCTATTGCAACTCTTTGTTGCTGTCCGCCTGATAGACTATTAACATCTCTATCTTCATAGTCTTCTAGGTCTACCATTTTAAGGGAGTTATGTACCTTTTCTTTTATCTCTTCTTTTGTAAGTTTTCTTAGTTTTTCAAATTGATTGCCTTTCTTGTCAGTTAATACTTCGCCTGAAGGTATCTTTTTTAGTTTCAGGCCAAAAGCGACATTATTAAACACATTTAAATGAGGGAATAGTGCATAACGTTGGAATACTGTATTTACAGGCCTTAAGTGAGGGGGAATATCTGTAAAATCCTTGCCATCAATAAATATCTGCCCACTTGTTGGTTTTTCAAAGCCAGCAATCATTCTAAGCGTTGTAGTTTTACCGCATCCTGATGGGCCTAAAAATGTTACGAATTCACCTTTATTTATTGAAAAGCTAACATTATCCACTGCTGGCTTGCCATCATAATATTTAGATATATTCTTAAGCTCTATTACTTTAGTTTTGCGTTTTCTTGCCATTTTTCCACCATTAATATAATTAATTCCGTTTTAAGACACCCTTCCATATCTGCAATATTAGAAATTACTAGGAGTTGTTACCCATAATATAATCGCATTTTTGTCACTTCTGTTTTCTAAGATATGCGCGCTAGCACCATCAATATAGAATGCGCATCCCTTTTTAGCCTCATGGATCTTGCTTCCTACCAAAATACTTACTTTACCTGAGATAACATATCCAAACTCTTCCCCCTCAAAGGGCAATCTCTCGTCTGATTTTCCACCTGGAGGAAGATCGAGTAAAATTGGTTCAAGCTCGTGTTTTTGCGAATTAGGTATCAGCCAAGTACTTTCGCCATCGCCGTTTTCTGAGATAAAAAAATCCTTTCTATCAAACACAATTTGTGTATCCTTACTATCAGAAAAAAAGTCTTTTAAGCTAGTGCCAAGAATATTTAAAATGTCGGCAAGAGTGGCAATTGATGGGCTAGCTAAATCGTTCTCGACTTGTGATATAAAACCCTTTGTTAATTCACACCTATCCGCAAGCTCTTCTTGAGTCAAATCGAGCTTTAATCTTAGCTCCTTAATTTTGGATCCGATTTGCATAAATCCCCCCTACTTTTTACTTTAACTAACGCGAACAGATTAGATATTAAATTATCCAATATATATTGTCAAACAAAATATTTAGTTTTATTAAACTTTTCTTGTTTAGTATTTATAAACCATGAGTTTTTTCTTTTTAGTTTCTTTCTTCTTTGATTTTTATAAAAAAATACTGCAAATAAATGCAGTATTTGTGCAGATTTTTGGGCTTATAATTATTTCTTTTAACTAACTATTGTCTGCCTATATTTACCGTAGTATTCGTAAGCATTATCCGGCCAAGTTGCCAAATTGTCAATGTACTCGCTTAGATAATTGTTTCCTTTTTCATTATCCAAATTTAGAGTAAAGCTAATTGGATTATCAGTGGTAATAGCTGATGTAAAGCCATCATTAGTTAGGTCAATTCTTGAAATTGGGAAGTTTGTTGCACTCTCTTGTCCCCAGAAACCACCACTTACAGGATCATGATCTGAAGAGCCATTACCATTTGCCTCATATCTAACATAGCCTATAGAAGTATTGCTTCCAGGAGTTATAGCTAGACCTGTTCCTTGTTTAAACCCTATCAAACCACCTAGATAATCGTATGTATAAGAATATGGTTCAGCAAGGTTAAATCCCTTATAGCCTACAAAACAATATCTATAGTAATCTAATCTACCATTCATTACACTATCGGTATCTAAAATATTAGTAGCAGTATCGTTATAGCCAACAGCAAGACCTATGTAACTATTATTCACGGCTCTAGCACCGCTTCTTCTTGAGACTAATAGTTTACCTCTGAAATTAAGCGCTGTGTCTAAAATTTCATCCACATAATATGAGGCAATAGTTCCTCTATTATATCCAACAAAACCACCTAAATATAGATTAGATGTATCATCTCCTGGGTCATCTCCACTTACTGCAATCGTAGTGGGGTCTCCAGATTTAATATAAGTTTCGATATTAAAAACATCTGCCCAAGATTGTGCTACTTCCGTATACATAGTATATACAGCACTGCCTTCTGCAAAATTCGTTGTAAAGTTAGCTGGATAAAAATCTGTTGTTGCGCCTAAGATGGTCCCATTAGCTCTATTGTATCCAACATGAACACCAAATGTTCCGCTCCTCCAGGCATTCCCAATCTTTTTTCTATCCGTTCTAAAAGCTACTCCATCTGTCTCGCTTTTTATCAATTCTCCGCCATTAATTCCAACTATACCGCCAGAAACACTACCATAAAGATAAATAGTTCTCGTGCCATTTACAATGACATTATCTAATCTACCAAGATTTATACCTGCAATTCCTCCACCACCATATTGTAAACAAGTTGGCTCTTGTGGAAGTGTATAGGCAGTTGAACTCCATTTTGAGAAAATGCTAACGTCAATATCATTTGCGCTCATCGAGCAATTTGAAACTTGCCTATTAAGCCCAATAAACCCTACAACGCCGCCTATATATGCAACCGCTTCAGATTCAGCAAACAGTGGATCAATTACATATGAGCTAGATAATGATGGGGTAGTATCACTAGTTTGTGCAGATAAAATTGCCCCAGCAATTCCTCCTTGAGCATATTTCCCAATTACGGTAACACCATCTATTGTACAGCCACTAACACTCGATCTTAAGCCTGTAAGACTCATTTCATCGCCGATAACACCAACTATACCACCTGCCCCACCTGGTCTAAAGTTTGCAATAGTTGCTATGTCTGTAATATACCCTTCATATTGTCCTTGAATTTGCACATCAGATAATGTACAATTCATTACTTTTGCACCCTTTGTTAAATATCCAGCAATTCCTCCCACGTACTTCATTCCACTTGCGCTTCTACCCTGATCTGGGTTATAGGCCACAGTATCATCAGTTGATATATTCGTAATAATTGTGTTTTCACCTGCAAGGCCTGCGATTAAACCAACGTATTGAGCTGAGCCACCTGAAATATTAAAGTTTCCAACCTTTAGGTTTTTAACCTCAGCGCCATTATGTAATCTAGCAAACAGCCCTCTATAATCACCACCTGCTGTAGGTTTTATATTATAGAGCACCTGATTATTACCTTCAAAGATACCATCAAATCCATTACCTGAAGAGCAAATTGGGTTTGTTAGCTTTAAAGTTTCTTGATTTAGATCAATATTTGCAACCACTTTAAAGTTAAGCCCTCTTGTAACAGACACTCCACCCGATGTATCGAGGTATCTTAAAGTTGGAACTCCACCGATAACGTTTCCATTATACAAAGCATCAACATTTTGAAGCTGCCTTAAGGTTGCAATTAAAAATGGCTTGGCACTAGACCCATCACCAGCATTAACGGTATCTGCTGCATCAAACGGATATTCCACAAGAGGGGACGTAAGGGTTTGTCTAATTTCGGTAACCCCATCGCTCTGATATCCCACTAGAACATCAGCTTTATTCATGTAATATGAAAACTGAGCTAGTTTACTTGTTATGGAATTCCCATTAAGCGAAATGCTCCTTTGGTATATTTGACTTGACAGTATTGCATTAGGGCTTAGGTTAGCACTAATTCTATTGCCGTAATCACCTGCAACTACCCCGTCATAATTAACTCCAGGTTGCACAGGTATATCATTAATACGAATAATGCCTTGGGCTGGATCTTGGTCCCTTAATCCATTATCTTGAATGTATATCTTTTCGGTAGAACCTGCACTCTTCCATTCCTTAGCTATTGCTAGTGCATCTGGGATTCTAACAAAAGAGTTGTAATACAAGTTATGTATTATTAAATCAGCTTCTGTTCTAAAGAAGATTTTAATGTATTTATCTCCGTTTGCAGCTATTCTATATGTTGCATTTTCTATTTCACTTGGGGCGCTTGATCCAAGTACGACACCTGTACTAAGTAAACTATCGCCAGTTGCCCACATATCAGTACTATAGTTAATTTCCAAATCTTCGATTCTATATAGCTTATCAAACCTCTCATTATATTTTGACCAATCATTGGGTTTAGCTGGATCATATCCAGTTAGCAGCTTAAATACCAATCTGTTCCCTACATACGATGTATATGTTACTTTTCTTTGAGTAAGTAAAACTGTTACAGGATCAGACCAAACTTCACCAACCCTTGTAGCTGGGCCATAGAAAGCAACATTAGGAAGTGCATTAGTAAGATATGGGGAAGTTCCCGAGGCACTTACCACTTCTATTGTTATATTGAAAATTCTGACATATCTTGCAACAATCTTATATAGCATATTGTCATTTATAGTAAGGTCTTGATTTAATGAATCTAACCTAATGTCGAGTCTTTTATTAGTAGTGGTATATTTATAGCTTAAATAAGTACTTGTAGCACCTACCTGTTTAAGAGATAAGGGGTCTGTGTTTGTCAGAGGAATATAAGCTTCATCGACTTTATAATACCAACCCTTGAACTCATAGCCCGTTCTAATGGCAGGATCCATAACAATTGTTTTGTAATACTCAAAACTTGCAGACGGCAATGAGTTCTCTAGGATAATTGGCCTAATGCCTGCTGCAGTGTTTTGTTCAAATTGATTTTCAGTTTCAGTTGCAACTTCTTTTATAATTTCAGCAGGAACAACTTTTTGGAATAGTGGTCTAATCCTAATTGCAGGAACATTTATAGTTTCTTCCCATGCACCAAGGCCAGTATTATATTTCCAAATACTTGTTAATGCCCCTGGATCATTAACGAAGCCCTCCGTATTAAACAGAGTATAGTATGAACTACTAATAATTGAGCTAAGCGGGAAAGTGTAAGATGGTCTCTTATAATCCATTGTACCTTGAGTACCACCAAGAACCTCTACATAAGGGATACTAGCCCATGCAAATGTATGGGAGAATGAATCATATTTATAATACTGCCAACCAAGGAATTTGTATGTAGGACCAGCAAGTGCTGCTCCTGTCCAGTTGAGTGTAATATTGTTGTTTTTCCAAGTATTGTACCCCGATAATGGTGATTCCTTAACTCCATCTAGCGTATTTACTTTGCCCATAACTTTTAAGTAAGCAGCACTAGGCTTAACTGGATCATCGTTTAAGTTATTTGCATCGCTCTTTGGATAAATTAAGCCAGTCTCCCTAGTATATCTCATACTTTCTACTCTATGAGGAATTGTTTCCCATGTAAGATATTGAGGATTTAAATAAATATCTGTAGGAGAATCCGCAGGGTCATATTTATACTCGTTTTCAATTACCACATTGTATACTGGTATAAATCTTGCAACAACATCAACTGCAAACACAGTTTTGTTATCAACTAATTTATCTACAATATATGCAGAATTATCAAGTCTTATTGTAACTTGGGTTTGAGTTGGATAAGATGTACTTAGTCCTTTAAATAAATTAATACCATTCACGAAAAATCCAACGAACTGCCATCTAATATCCCATCCCGTATATAAAGGAGTGGGTATATTTAATTTCAAATTAATATAATCTCCAAAATCATATGTGCCATCTTCACTTGAATCAATAAAATTAGGTCTCTTGTTAACTAAGTTAGTAGAAAATCCTTCATCGGTCATTATTGTAATT
Organism: uncultured Christensenellaceae bacterium; assembly: GCA_964392385.1. Lineage (GTDB taxonomy): Bacteria > Bacillota > Clostridia > Christensenellales > DTU072 > MWEH01. The sequence goes on from CAYMPR010000015.1 coordinate 13,053, forward strand.
TTTTTAGTATATTCAATTTGCTTCCAGAACTTGACACTAAAAATTGCATTTTCTGATACATTTTTCATTAGAACTTTTACTGTTGCAATTCTACCTGTATATATTCCAGGAATAACTGGATTGTTGGAAATATCATAGTATGTAACAACTATTTGTCCATTGTTAGTTGTTTGTAAGGGAGTAAATACACCAGTACTCCTCCTATATCCATCCTCCGAGCCTCTTGGCATATATCCAAGGGAGGAGATTGATTCAAATCTATAATTACTATTGGGTTTAATTGTCACTTCAACTGTTGAGTCTGGAGCAATAATTAGCGAATTGTTAACAAGTGACGATGTGTTGCCGTTAACCAAGTAGGTTATAGTACCTCCAGCATTTGATTGTACTGCCCCTTCTGTTTGGATCGCAAAGCTTAGATACACATTATTTCTTGCATAAGAATAAACAAGTTTGTCTTTTAAAATACTAATTCCTTTATCGTATTCGACAAAGCCGGAGCCTTGATTATATGAGTACTCTGTTTTTTCTATATCGTAATAAACGTAACTTCTTGATGGATTCACTGTTGGGCTTCTATCGATAGTTCTTAAAGACAATGTTGCTCCGCTTCTAATTAAAAATTCATACTTTCCATCGAGATTTTCTGTGCTCACATCGAATAAATCAACATAAGTGTTAGGAATATTGGGAAGAACAACTGCGTTTAGTGGATCGGCAAAATGTTGAGCTGAAGCATATACACTTGAATATAACCTATAATTCATCAAGTCGGGCTCGCTTGTAGCAAAAGAGCCTTGTACATATTTAAATTCTGGATGAACCTCTACACTAACTTTGTAAAGTCTAAAGAAAACAGCTCGGAATTCTCTGTCAGATTTAACATTTACCCTCATCGTTTTACCATTAGACAATAGTTCAATGTTGGGCGTTGCATTTGTAACATAGGCCCATACTCCATTAACTTTTTCTTGATAGCCCGAAAATTCATACTTACTTTGAGCAGTTGGATCAATAGAAGAATTATATAAACCATAAACTCCATATGCATGAGGAGCTTCAGGAGAAATATTATCTGTAAAATCCCTGGAAGTCCCAAATGCTGGGGTAAGTCCAATTCTAGGTATCATACCATCATCGGTAAAAGAGTTACCTTTGTTGATGTAGTTAACGCCAGAATTATCTAGCTCACTCTCAATTAGATGGAAGGAAAAATCACAAGTATGCATGTCTTGAGCAACTAAATAATATGCACGAATAATTTTTTTATACGATGAATGAAAATCCATAATGTCAATTAATTGACCTGAAGTTGGTAGGCTTAGTGATGAATCTTTGGGGTTAAATTCACCATCCGAAAGAGTACCATCTAAATTTTCATTTAAAATATATTTTTCATTTCCAAAACCATCAAAGTTCCAAAATTCAATACCCGTAATGCTATATCCTTCCGTAAGAACATGGTTAAATGTTGCCCTAAGGACAGGGTCATACATTACCCTGTTGTTGCTAATTGAAACAGACAAATTGTCGTTAGTTAGGCGATTGTTTATTTGAATTACTATACTAAAATACAAAGGAGCAAAGAAAGGAACAATTCTAACTGTTTTATTCCCATTTAGGAGGGCATCGGAAATTTCCTTTTGAATTACTTCACTTTGGAAGTTCAAAACATCAGTGTTATATCTGTAGACAGTTCCATCAACAGTATTAACTTTTTCATATGACATAGTTGAAGACTCTACAGAGTATGATATGCCATTAATTTCCAATCTCGATAGATAATATCCATAGTCGGCTTGCATATTCCATGTTACTTTTTCGTGGTGAGCAACAGTTGTCTTTGACATATCAGTAAACTCTCCATTAGTGGGCAGAACATAAGTTATTGCATAGGTCTTGATTTTGTATTTTACATAAATCTCAACGTTTCCAGTAACACTTCCTATGGTATATGTTCTCTTCCCAGTTCCGTCATCCGCATCAAGGCCTGCTTCTTGGTTAAGAATTTCTGTTTCAAAATTACCCTCATCATCCATTTTTATGCTAATAGAATCAATTGTAAATCCATTGGGAATAACTAGATGGAATACCAATTTGTCGGCATACCTTAATCCTATATATGCGCCTAAATTATCGGTAGTTTTTATATACCCATTTTCAAGAATCGTCCCATCATCCGATCTAAAATACTTAGCGGTTTTTCTAGGCACCCCCTCATTAAGCGCTGCCCAAGAAACAGCATTAAGTTCTCTTTCCCCATTGTTAATAGAAAATGTTTTCTTGTAATCGCCTGTTGTGTCAAATACAATATCATATCTCTTACGTTCAAGTGTTATCGCGATATTCTTGGTTTCACGTATATTAACCATTGTATAGAGCGAGTTTGCACTAAGCGCAGTACGAATATCATTATTTTCTGCGCCATTAATTTTAACAGAGCTTATATAGTACCCTTTCTCAAGAGTAATTGATATAGTCGATGGGTTGTCCCAAATTACTTCAGCAGGACTTGCGCTTGCGTTTCCTCCCTCAAATTGAGCGATTTCAAGAGCATACCTATTGACACTAAATACTGATCTTGCGCCAATAACCCCTGTTACAGTTCTTTCAGTAAATGCCGGCAAATCGCCGGAAACACTTATTGAAGTTCCATTAACACTAAATGAACTAACTCTATATCCTTCCGTAGAAATACCGTTTGATGCATTGTTGGGTGTAGCAATAAATTTAATAAGAGTATTATATGTTGCAACTATTCTATCGGAATAGACCCATATATGTCCCCTAGTATTAGTTACTTCAGCAGAAACAAATTCGCCAGATTGGGGTTGAGGATCACCTGGCTGCAATATTTGTATTCCAGGAGACCAAATCAAGTTATTTGATTCGTCTCTCATCCTAACTGTTCCACCATAATTTTGCTCGGAGGTAATTTCAAAAGTATCAATTTGGAACTCTGCTTCTGCAACAATATTAGATGTAACTACACCAGTATATTTATTGGATCTAACATATGTTCTGCGGTCCTCGCCGTTGAAATTAAAGACCGTTCTCGAGTATCCATTGCCAGGGAATAAATACATTTCAAAAGTAGTACCATATTCATAATATGTACCATCAACAAGTACAATCAAGGCATCTCTACTATATGGGTTTGTAAAAACTGATTGGACATTTCCCACCCAACCAAAAGGAGAACCTAATTGATTTATATTATGGCTTAAACTGAAAGTAAAGAGTCTTCTTCTAAATTCAACAGTAAGTTCATCGATATCACTTGTTAAATTATAAATGGTATATGAACCTCCATTTCTTGGCATATCTGCATCACCTATTAGAAGTTCTGTACCATCCGAAAATTTTATTGCGAACTTATCTATATAATATCCTCTCGCAGTTCTTGGCTGAATAAATATCCTTATGTTACTGCCATGAGCAAATCCAGTATATTCATTATCAAGATTAGGCAAAAATCCTACAACAGTTACACGTCCATAATCTTGTGGGGTTTTATCAAAATCCTTGTAATTTACACTGGTATTACTCGCATTTAATTTCATAGAATAAATGTTTACGTCGTAGCTGACTTCTATTCTAACATGAGAAGAAACTACCAGAAGTTGAAGGAATATTTCTGTTAAATCATTATCTCGCGTATTGCCTACTCTAAAAGCATTATTTTCCACGCCATTAACCGTTAAAGCACCTATGTGATATCCTTCATTTGACATCATTTTTAGCCATAGAGTATCGCCCGAATTTAATCTAATCTCGCTTGCAGTCATAAATTGCGAGGAAACTCCAATACTAGATACTTTTTTAAATAGAGTCTCTCCATTAATATTTTCTATTAAACTAATCCTATATTCGTTAGGTAAAAAGTTAACAAGTATTGTCGTATTTTGAGTGATTTGCATAGAAATATTACCACTCTCAACTTGATTTATTTCATAGTTTGCAAATCTTTCTGTCAAATCCCATGGTGAATATGAAATCCCATTAATCAAAATTGATTCGATATAATGAAAATCATCAGCGTCAATACTTAATGCTAAACTATCACCATATTTAACATCTTTGTTGATTGTCTCTTGGCTTAAAGTACCATTACCAGTTTTAGATATAGTAAGTTTATATCCATTTGGCTCGAATGTAGCTTTTACGGTAATGTTGTCAACCGTGTACTCCGAAGGAACACTATAATCAAAGATTTGTTGACCTGCTTGTACTTGAATTGGATAGATTACGGGAGGATTACCTACTGATATACTAAAGGTTTTTACTGTGTATCCTTTTCTTGCACTAGCGTTGATGTCAAAAGTAGAACCTTCTGAGAAAATAGCAGAAGCCGTTGTTACAGTGCCATTAGGGTCGGAGGAGTCAACTGTGACAGAAAACCTATTTCTAACAAAAATTGCAGAGGCATATATTGCGGAGGCACCCATAGTAGATACGTATTGATTGTTTGTAATTCCAGAGCTTATTCTTGTACCATTCATAATTAGTGCAGATAGCATATAACCTGAATCAGGCGCCATCACATAAGTTACCTCAGTTCCTATTGGGACTTCCGTTGAGGAGTCAATTTCAGTATATAATCCTCCTATCGTCGCAGAAGCTGTAAAATCACCGCTTCCAATAGTTTCAAGGTTGATATCATAAGAAGGGAATAGGTCTGTTAGAGTGATAAATATATCGATATCAGTATTTACTTTCGCGATAATCAAATTAGGGATAAAGGATACTTCATACATAAAGTACTGTCCCTCGGCAATACCTTCGTTTAGTTCAGCTGTCCTTTGGTAAGTATAGGTCTGTCTTGTGTCCTTATTTTTTATAAAGATATCATCAATTTCCACAGATAAACCCGTATCTGTTTCGATTTCAACTGTTAAGTTACTACCGTGTATTAGCGAGCTCTCATAGGTCGATTCCACGCCCATATCCGCTCCATTAAGTCTTAATACACTGCCCTTTTTGTTAGTAGTGTGCAAAGTATAACTTACATAGAGTGGTTTTGTTCGAACAGTAACATAATAGTCCGAAGACAGATTATCTAGTTGTAAAGTATGAGTAATAGCATTAAACGAAATGTTTTCATTGATAATTAAAGCAGGATTTGTACTTGAATAGTATTCGATGCTATCAATTTGATCCCCTTCTCTTGCTTGGATAATAAAAGTATTATTACTGCCACTGTAGAGTCCTGTAAAAGTTTTTCCTAAACTCAAGCTATAATTTAAGTTTTTGTAAACTACCGATGCTCCCTCACTTGGTTTATACGAGACTGCTAGCCTTTTGGCGGTAAAAACAAATCTTACCTGAAAGTCTTTTGTTACTCCTACAAGGGTATGAACGATACTTGTTCTAAGCCCAACAAGATTTTGTTGAACTCCATCTATCTCAACAGCTGAAATATAATAGCCAGCTGTCGTTTCAGCCTTTATATCAACATTGGTATCATACAAAGTTGTCTTTGAATCATCCGCAACTCCATTTCCCTCAGATGAAATAGTAATATTAAAATATAGTCTTTCAAAAACAACCTCAATACTTGCATCGGCTTTTATAGCACTTACCGTTAAGACAAGATAGGTAACTCTTGGGTCGAGAGGATCACCTATTTGATAATCCTCATTTAGTACTTTAATAGAAGAAGTTAAAAAACCAGTTATTGGTTGATATGGGTCTATTGTCCACCCATTAACCTTGACTGCTTTGATATAATACTCGCTTGAAGCTTCAATCCCAATTCTTGGATTACTGTTTTTGGAATAATCTTTGGTAGTTTCTCCACTTAAGGAATCTAACAAACTTACTTCGCCGATAAAACCATCTTGTCCATCGCTAAAATCCTCAGCTTCCTGAATTTGAACATTATATCTAAAATCTCTATAAGTCACCGCAATAGTCAAGTTTTTATTTATTGAAGATAATCTTACTGAATAATACGTGGCAAGATAGGGTACTGATAAACTGACCCCATCTGAAACAACAGACATAATGTAATAACCATCTTGGGCGGTTATTTCAATATTTTTATTGGAACCATAATTTGCCAGTAGACTTACTGTTTGGCTTTCTGATTGAACATATCCTGTCTCGCTCTCATCTACATCGTTATATACTATTGTCCCCTCGGTCCCAGCGCTTCCGTTACTGACATTGATATTATATTGCGCCATTCTAAATCTAGCGCTAACATATTTTGCTTGAAGAGGGGAACTAATAGTAAAATCGTAATCCCCTTGATCTGGCGGCATGTCAATAGTTACATCGCCAATCTTTACCTGCACAAGCCTGTACCCAGAAGCTGCCTTAACCCTAAATTTATAATCTTCGTTGACAGCCATCTTGAATATACCCCTAATTTCTACTTCAGTATCTGGTAGTTCTGGGTTTTCAGGGTCAGCAACTAAGTTTACTATAGTTCCAGCACCTTCTAAAATATTGGCAACTAAATCTACCTTATTTACCTCAAATACAGGGACTACATATGTAATTTCTCTATCAATCTTGTATGTCTTATCTACTGATTTATCGGTTGGGAGCATATCATTCCCCCTGACAAACCAGCCCTTAAATGTATGATTTGTATAGTATACAGGTTCTTCTGGGAACGCCCCTTCTATAGCGCCTGCTAGACTATCTTGATAATATGCCCTAAGTACTCTCCCACCTATCGTTGGATCATATCCATTGGCCTCACTCGTAAAATCTGGATTTTCATTGTTTCCAGGCAAAAATACGACATCGTAAACTTTCTTTTCCCATTGAGCTACTAGTTCAGTTGGTTGTGAGAATTTTTGGGAGTTTTCTATTATAACAGGTTTACCAAACTCATCAAGTTCTCCATTTTTTATGGCCCATCCTTTAAATTCGTACCCCAACATTTGTAAATATGTTAAATCTTCAACATCAAAATAGTCGCCAATTGGTTCATTGTAGGCAATAGTAAATGGTTCTTTTGCCTTCACGGACATGCTTGTAAAACTAATTTCACTTTCAAGATATACAAAATGTGCCTTGATATATAATTCTTCGACCTCAACATCAGGGGTAAAATTAAGGGCATATTCTTCACTAGTGCCTGTTTGAGATGTTCTAAATTGAATATTATGATCAACTGCCACTTTAATTAAACGCTGCTCACCTTCGGGTAATAAATCAATCCATATGCCATCAATAGTTTTAATGGACCATCCAGTAAACAATCTATCGGGATTAGCTAAAACTCTTATAGTAGCAACTATGTCTTTTTCGTAAAAAGGAATTGCGTCGCTTGTACCAAGTGGGACACCTTCTGCATCTAAAGTATATTCAAGATATGTATCTGTTGCATATTTTTCAAATAACGGGTAAATGTCAGTATTGTCTGAAATTTTAGAAAAATCTTTATCAAAGCCAACAAATCTATATCCATAAAGTCTCATGTTTGTTTCACTAGCTCTTGGAATTCGAGTTGGGGCTTCGTTGTATGCCACTATTTCTTCCCTAGCTGTTGTACCATCGGGATAGAAGAAAACTACAGCATAACGTCTCTTTTCAAAAACAGCGATTATTCTTTGAGAGGAGGCAACTTGTCTATCAAGTCTACTTGCATTAGGATTTCCATCACTCCAATTTACAAAAATGTATCCTTCATCTGCAATTGCTTGAACCCTTGAGGCATCTAGCCCTGCTGGAACTTGTTGATAAGAATCTCCTTCAATCCTTCCACCAGTACTTGCAACGTATTCTATTTCAAGTAAAGTAGGTACAACCTCATATTTTATGGCTTGCTTGAATCCACCATAATCAAGTATTACATTATCGAGTGAACCTGGATCCGATGTATCAAGACCAGTCACTATAAGCTCGGACAAAGCAACTTTTCTTTCAGAACCATCTTTATATTTTATTGTTGCAAAAACCTTAGATAAATCAGCATCGACGCTTATTATACCTTCGTTATCAGCAACTATAGCTGCTATATCAGTAACTGGTGGTTCAGCGTCTGGAGCAACTTTTGGTAAAATGAGAGCAGCAGCGACGACAGAAGCTATGGCAACAACAGCTACGACAAGAAGACTTAACCCTATCTTAGCATTCTTTGTAAAAGTTTTTTTGCCTAGTTTTGCCATTTTATCCTTTTGTCTCAAATCCCTCGTAAAAACGCTCTAATCAACTAGTAAGAATTTTAATTAAATTATTATTCTCGCGCGTATATATAGATGCACATGTTTATTATATATTATGGCACCCCCTAAATCAATTGCTTTTCTAGGCCCATTTTTATAAGCAAAATTACCTTCACTTGCCTTTCACTTGCCCTTTTTTCATCATCACAAGCATGTTTTCTAATAATTGATGTCTATATTAATAAAATACCCTTAGATTAAGCCCCTTTTATCTTTTTATTTATTTTCCCCAAACTAAAAATTATAATAAAACTACTTTCATTAACAATATTGATACAAATTCTCATTTTTGCTTTTTAAAAAAGATTTAGATACTTTTCACAAACTTCACCATCCAAAACATCACTTTTTCCGCCTAATCGTTCTTTTTATCTTAAAAAATAACTCCTCGAAACCACGAAGAGTTAGAAAAGATAATTTTCGACTAATAGCCTTATTAAACTTTTATTTCAAGTTAGACAATATATTCGCAACAATATTTGCGTTAATTTTAGCAGCATTTTGTACGAGTTCTTTAAAATCGCTTTCCGCATCATCCGAGGCATCATCAGAAATGACTCTAACTACCACAAAAGGAATTCCTTCAAGGGATGCCACTTGACCTATTGCAGCACTTTCCATATCGCAAGCAACTGCATTAAACTCATCAGCTATTGACTTTGCTATTTGATTAGAGGCTATAAATTGGTCGCCAGTTGCTATCACACCACCTACTATTCCATTATCGCGTTTTATGGATTTTACAAGGGTTTTATCAGCGTACAAGTATTTCGCTTCTAGATTTGGTATATATCCTTTTTGCCTGCCAAAGGCACTCAAATCAAAGTCGTGCTGAACAACTGCATCAGCAACTAGAATGTCTAGCTTTTTTAATACACCCAGTCCTCCTGCAACTCCCGTAGAAATTAGGGCTCTTAAATCATAACTTCTCGACATGTTTGTCACAGTGTATGCGGCGTTTACTTTGCCTATCCCAGAAACGGCCAGAACTACCTTTTTTCCTTTTAAAAAACCTTCGTAAAAAACACTTTTTTTAACGGTTTTAGTTTTTTTCTCTAGGAGCATTTTAGATAATTCAGTTGCTTCTTCTTGCATAGCAACGATTATTCCTATTTCTCTTTCACTATTCATAAAGCCTCCGAGCTTTATTATTATACCACAACCTTACTTTCTAACAAATATCCCGCGGATATTTTCCACGGGATATCAATTAACACCTACTTTGCCTTGTTGTTTTTTATACAAACACACAAACTGGTAATAGCAAAATATATTTCTATAAAATCAAATACGCTTTATAGCTAGTAATCTATTAGACTTCTGGAGTTGGGTCGCTGTTATAGGTAATTACCGATATTTTGCCATCCATTATCCCCTCTGAGCCAAGAACTATTCCACCAGTTACAACATTATTTGAATCTTTTGTGGCAGTTCCTACTTTCCCAAGGTTACCAACTAGCTTTGTTACTATTTCAGCAAAACCATCGTTAATAACATTAGTATTTTCGCCACCTTCACCACCTTCGCCTTCAACTTTTCCAGCGAGTATTCCAAGTAGCAATTCGGAAATTGCATTTTCTTGATCATTAATTCTTAATGCTTCTGATGTCATTACAAGTTTTCCATTTGCATCTGCAGATAGAGTGAAGTCTGAAACCATGTAAACTTTTTCAGGCAACCTATTAAGTGCAAACTCAATAGCAGGGTTATTAGCTTGAGCCGTCGCTTCAGCAATTAGAGAGGTTACATTAATAGAAATAACAAAACGCATTGTTCTCTCGCTACCTTCAACATTTATAATTATTTCCTCGACATTTGCATTTATGTCTTTAAATGCTTGAGCAGCTTCTTGGTCTCCACCTTCTCCAGCTTGAGCAGACCCTTGCTTGATAATTTGGTTTAGCATGTAGGCTAGAGTTGTATCGTTGTATTCATATAAATACTCATCATCATATACAACTTCGTTGTCAGCAATTGCCAAGTAATCAATTGTCCCACCAGTTCCTAGTGCTGAGCCAGATAAATTGCCCTCAACAATTGGGCCTTCAACTTCTTCATCTGGAGGATTTGAAACTATATCGGCAAGATTGGGCTCAGCAAATAAAGTCCTGAACATTTTTATAATGTCAAAAATCTTTGTTTCTGCAAATCCTAAGCTCGTTATACTCATCCCCTCAGCAAATTCTAAATCTGCAACTCCTAATTGAGAAGGCGTCATATTGCCGACAACTAGGACTGCAATTCCTACTACTAAGACAAAAACGATTATAGGTAAAATTATTGCTTTAAATAAAAACTTTAAAATACCATTTG
>CAYMPR010000016.1:0-5060 GCA_964392385.1 uncultured Christensenellaceae bacterium
TCCAAATACAATCGAACTTGCTCCTCCATTTATATCCTCCTATACGGTAAACGAGACTCCAGAGGCTAGAGATTTCCCAATAGATAGTGCAAATCCTTATATAGTGTATAATACCGAACAACTTGTATATGCCGTGGAAGCAGGATTTAAGCCAGTATTTTTAGAAGATGGTCCAGCAAAAATTATATATAATCAAGCTCGAAGCATACTCGAGGAAATAATACCTACTGGAGCTGATGTATATGAAAAAATTACAATTATTCACGATTGGATATTGCTAAATAATAAATATGACCATGAACTGTTAAATTTAAGTACCGGCGGTACTCCTTCTTCAGAACTATTAGCATACAATGGCTTTTATCTAGATGGTGTATTTACTGATGGAAAAGCTGTTTGCGATGGCATTTCAAAAGCATTTATGCTAATGGCAAGGATTGAGGGAATAGAGGCGATTAGAGTATCTGGAACCACCGTGCAAAACGAAACAAATGTAGGCCACGCTTGGAATAAAGTAAAAATTTCCGGACTTTGGTATGCTCTTGATCTAACCGGCGATGATGTATCAGTCAGTTTTGCTGGTCCGCCTTCAGGCTTTTATGAGATTCCTTCACATAGATATTTCTTGATTGAAGATGATTTGCTAGCTGAAAAAAATACCGAAGACCCAGATGAAGATAATCCTTTTTATACCTACCATTACGCGACAGGCAGTTATGATTACTTTGATATGACTTTGTATGATACAACTCATGATTTATATATTATTAATGAGGCAGAAAGGAGCGATGTAGCAAATGAATTTATTGCTTTTGTAAATACTCAAGCTCCAGGTAGATATGCAATAGAGTTAGTGTATCAAGGTAACACAATGGATTACTTCCAAGGATTTGGTTCTTGTTCTCATACTACTCCTTCGGAAATAGGGGATACGGGCACATACTTTGTAGTTATAATGATAGATAAGAATTAGGAGAACATTACTTGATAAACATTTAAGCCTGCTAGTCAGGCTTTTTGTATTTATTGCTTCTATGACTATAAGCTACTTTCGCCAAAAGGTAAATAATATAGGATTAGGAGAGAATGTAGAATTGAGTTATTGTTCTTTCCAATTGCCAAATAAATTGACTTAATATTCTATTAAAAGTAATATAAAGTATAGAGAAAATATTTGTTGAGGGTGGAAATGGTAGATAGAATTTATGTAGAAAAAATACCCAAAAAAGATAGTGGAAAAGCAAAAATCATTTCTGATATAAAAAATACATATGGGATTGATTTATCATATTTTAGAAGAATTCTTAGATACGATATTGAAGATGTTTCCAAAGAGACTCTAGATCAAGCCAAAATCTCTATTTTTTCGGAACCAACTGTTGATAATATTTTAGAAAATATTGATGATTTAAAAGATAAACAAGTCGTTATTGTTGAATATTTAGATGGTCAATTTGACCAAAGGGCAGATAGTGCTAGCCAATGTGTACAACTTTTAACTGCTGGCGAAAAACCGCTCGTTAGGTATGCAACTGTTTACGTTTTTTCAGGCCTAAAAGAAGATGAACTTTCTAAAGTTAAAAAATATCTAATCAACCCTGTTGACAGCAAAGAGGGTGATTTTGAAATACCTAAGACGTTAAAGAGGCCTGAGGCTATAAAAGAGGCAAAAAGAGTAGAGCTAAATAGCTTTATAAAAATGGGCAAAGCAGAACTAGAAAATTTTTACAAAGAATTTTCTTTTGCGATGAATTTTGAGGATCTTGTGTTTGTACAAGACTATTTTAAAAAGCTCGACAGAGACCCCACATTAACTGAGGTAAAAGTAATAGACACATATTGGAGCGATCATTGTAGACACACAACATTTTTAACGGAAATTAAAAACGTACAAATAGTTTCTGAAAACTCCCATATTGAAGATACTTTTAAAAAATATCAAAAAACCTTTAAGGAATTATACAAAGATAGGCCCGATAAATATCCTTGCTTAATGGATGTTGCAACCATTGCAGTTAAGCAACTTAGAAAAGAAGGATATTTACAAGCTATGGATATCAGTGAAGAGGTAAATGCATGTTCAGTTAATGTTATGGTAGATAATGATGGGCAAGAAGAAGAATGGCTAATAATGTTTAAAAATGAAACCCATAATCATCCCACTGAGATTGAGCCTTTTGGGGGAGCTGCTACCTGTTTAGGCGGTGCAATTCGCGACCCGTTAAGTGGAAGAGCATATGTTTATCAAGCAATGAGAATTACGGGAGCCGGAAATCCATTAGAAGATGTTAGTAAGACAATAGAAGGGAAACTCCCACAAAGGTTTTTAACAAAAACGGCTCTAGCAGGCTTTTCTAGTTATGGCAATCAAATAGGACTTGCAACTGGGATAGTTCATGAACTATATAATGATAGATTTAAAGCCAAAAGGTTGGAGACTGGTTACGTTATTGGTGGGGCTCCAAAAAGAAATGTCGTTAGAGAAACACCTAAAGATGGGGACATTGTAATACTTGTTGGAGGAGATACAGGTAGGGATGGTTGCGGTGGAGCAACGGGTTCAAGTAAAGCGCATACAGCTTCCTCTCTAGAGACATGCGGAGCAGAAGTTCAAAAGGGAAATGCCCCCGAAGAGCGAAAATTACAAAGATTATTTAGAAATGAAGAGGCTGCTAAATTAATAATTAGATCAAATGATTTTGGCGCAGGCGGTGTTTGTGTTGCAATAGGCGAGTTATCGCCCGGACTTGATATATTCCTAGATAGAGTACCTAAAAAATATGATGGTCTTTCTGCTACTGAAATTGCTATAAGTGAATCGCAAGAAAGAATGGCTGTCGTTGTGCATAAAGAGGATGTTAACCGCTTTTTGGAAATCGCTTCAAACGAAAATCTGAAGGCTACTGAAGTTGCTACTATTACATCAAATAATAAGTTAAGGATGTTTTATGAGAATGAAACGATAGTTGATATTGATAGGAGCTTTTTAGACACTAACGGAGTAAAACAAGTACAAGATGTGATAGTTAAAGAAGATGTTTGTACTTTCTTTAATTCGCTAGATGATGAGACAGAGCTTTTACTCGAACAAGAAAAAATGGAAGAAGCCTTAATAAAGGAAATGTCAAAACTCGAAAATTGCTCTAAAAAAGGGATGGGAGAAGTTTTTGATGGGACAATTGGGGCTGCCAGTGTATTTATGCCATTTGGCGGTAATAATCAGCTAACCCCAGCTACTATTATGGCCTCTAAGCCACCTGTTTCAGGATTTACGCATACTGTTACTTGTTCTTCTTATGGGATTTACCCCGAATTAATGATTAATTCACCATATATCGGTGCTATTTATTCCGTTGTTAATGCGGTTTCTAAACTAGTTGCTTCAGGAGTAAAATACGATTCAATTTATCTAACGCTTCAAGAATTCTTTTTAAGAGTAAAAAAAGATCCAATTCGCTGGGGACAACCTCTAGCTGCTCTTCTTGGCGCATATGATGCACAAACTAATCTAAAAATTGGTGCAATTGGTGGCAAGGACTCAATGAGTGGATCTTTTGAAAAAATAGATGTGCCGCCAACCCTAATAGCATTTGGAATGGGGGTTTCAAAAGATACCAATATAGTACATAATACATTCCCTCAAAAAGGTAAAGTATACATATTTAAAACAAAAAGAGACAGATTTTCCAAGCCAGACTACTCATCTTTAAAGAAGGACTATGAATATATCGAGACTCTGATACAAGAGAAAAAGGTATTAAGTTCTGCTGTAGTTGAAGGAAGTATTATTTCCACAATAACTAAATCTTTGCTAGGGAATATGTCAGGCATCAACCTAATCTCTTTAGATAGGGATTTCTTTGTGCCATCAATTGGGGACATTATAATTGTTACTTACTCTCAAGAGGTTCTAGAAAGAGGAGAATATATTGGTGAACTTGAAAAAGCTCCATTTATTACGCATCCGCTAGGTAAAATTAGCCTTAAAAAAATATTAAGTGCATATAGCGCAACGCTTGAACCAGTTTTTCCAACAGTGTATCCAGTGGATGAAAAAGTAGAAAATATTTCATATTCAACCAATAAGGCATGGAAGGCAAAAACGCGAGTTAAACCCAATGTTTTTATTCCAGTGTTTCCAGGAACAAACTGTGAATATGATACTATCAAGGCTTTTGAAAGGGCGGGTGCAACTACCTCTCACTTTGTAATTCGTAATCTTACTCCCTCTGATATATCTTCATCAATTAAAGAGATGAAAAAGCTTATTGCAAATTCTCAAATAATTGCTTTCCCTGGAGGGTTTAGTTTAGGAGATGAACCAGATGGCAGCGGAAAGTTTATTGCTACTGCATTTAGAAATCCAGAACTTAAAGAGGCGGTTTTAGACCTTTTATACAAGCGAGATGGTTTAGCTCTTGGAATATGCAATGGTTTCCAAGCTCTAATTAAACTAGGATTACTTCCATTTGGCGAAATAGTGCCTCAAAATAGAGACTCGGCTACCCTTACATTTAACAACATCTCCAGACATGTTTCGACTATATCAAAAATCAGAATCGCATCTAATAACTCACCTTGGCTATCATCATTTAGAGTTGGTGAAATATTTAGTGTTCCGATAAGTCATGGAGAAGGTAAGATAATTGGCTCAAATGAAGTATTAAATAAAATAATTAAAAATGGCCAAGTAGCTACCCAATACTGCGACGACTTTGGAAATGCAACAATGGAATCTCCATATAACCCGAATGGTTCTTCAAGAGCTATAGAAGGTTTAATTTCTCCTGATGGTAGAGTTTTAGGTAAGATGGGGCATGCAGAAAGGTGGCAAGAAGGCCTTTACCAAAATGTTAAGGGAAATTACGATATGAATATATTTAGGAGTGGAGTAAGGTATTTCGAATAGTATTTTTCTTTACTTTTTAAGCTAATATACCCAAAGATACAAGAAAACTCAGGTATTTCCTGGGTTTTTCAAATAAAAAGAACCCGCTAAGCAGGTTCCCTTCATTTTCCTCATTCCCTTGATACCCGTAATTATCGGTCACAAGGACCAC
>CAYMPR010000016.1:5160-22019 GCA_964392385.1 uncultured Christensenellaceae bacterium
TCCCTTCATTTTCCTCATTCCCTTGATACCCGTAATTATCGGTCACAAGGACCACATTTACTATGTTATCATATAAACTTTATGAATTACAATAAAAAAACGAATTTTTTTGTCAAAAAGCCTTGATATTACATTAAATAGGTTGTTTTTAGCGATTAATATCTGGTAATAGAATAAATGTTCTCAAATTATCTCATTACGATAGCTAATTGTTCCGCACTTAAATCTAAGTACAATTCTTCATAGTCTATTGAGATGTCATCCCATAAAATCACATCTTTTGCAAATATTTGTTCAATATTTAGCGATTCATTTCCATCATTAGATATAGTGATAAGGGTACCGCCACGATCATCACCATATTCAAAGATATCTGACATATAATAAGTAGTTCCACCAATATTATTATCAGTCATGTTAATTCTATAGTAATGAGAAAGCCCAGAGTGTTGCCCAAAAACTAAATTAATTCCCTGATATGAAACATTACAATCATTATCGTGGTAGTGGCCAAAAAACATTGCCTGTGTGCTTTTAAGTGCAACAGCTTCTTCAAAAAGGCCACAAGAACGATATTGCTCTGAGGATGCACTTCCCTCCATAATATTTCCATAATGATAATCTTGGGTAACTAGTCCATCATTATAGGCTAGTTCATACGCAGTAAATATTTCAGGCACTGGAACATGAGCAAAAATTAATGATTTAACGACTTCAGTTTGCTCTCTTTCATCCCCAAATTGCATATCAGATATTGCATCAATATGTCTTGCGTACCACTCAACTTGCGAGGGTGTTTTTTCTCGATGATATTCATCATCAAATCCTGGCCTATATACACAATCAAAAAGAGAAAGGGTATAGATAATGTCGTTTGTTTTTTTGTCCCTTATATTTATAAAATGGTTACCGACGCCGCCTTCTGGCTCAGCATCTCCTTTAGAAATTAAACAATGGGGAAATTTTTTTAGTTTATCTATAATTGTTTCTTTTTGTTCTTGCCCAAAAATGCTATTATCTTGTGCTTCAAGAAATATATATGAGGCTTCTGAATCGTGATTGCCAAAACTCATTGTCCAATATACAGATAGCTCCTCCATTAAATTGGCATAGACTTCTAAATAAGGCCAGTTATTAACCATTTGGCTCATTACTACATCTCCTGTAAATATTACCAAATCAGGGTTTACCTCCTCTATAAGACGCCTTGTCATTATAATGGTTTTTTCATTACTTCCCCCAAATTTATCATAATTATTTATGGGGAATTTTACCTGGGGGTCAGTTAACTGAAGTATTTTAAGGTTCTTATGCTTTGGAAGAAAAATAGTGGAATATGAATCGGTTCTGCTATCTGCATATTCATAACTAATTTCATTATTTTCTATAATATTAGACTCAATAAAAAAAACTGCAGTTCCAACAGAAATACTTAAGATAAGTGAAATTGCAATTATGAACTTAGTAAAAATATTCATTTTTCCTCAATACTATTAACAAAATATAGTTATAACCCAAAGAAATATTCTGCGTAGAATTATACATATATCTTATCAGTTTATCTAATTTATTAAAAGTCTACAATTATTCCACATTTAAGACATAGAACTTTAAGTAAGATGTCTCATCGGCGCCAAGAAGTGATGGATGGTCGGGAGATTGAGTTTTAATCTCTACTAGTCGTACATTTCTTTTACTGTCCTTTGCTGAATCTTTAAGCATTTCTTCAAACATAGGGAAAGTAATATGCATAGAACAAGAGCATGTCACTAAAAAACCACCAGGGCGAATTATTTTTAGAGCTAAAGTATTAATATCTTTATATCCTCTAAGGGCATTATTAATTTCATCAGCAGTTTTACAAAAAGCAGGAGGATCTAAGACAATAACATCAAAAGAGATGCCATCCTTTTTAAAGTCTCTCAATTCTTGAAATACATCGACACACTTTGTCGTGATATTATCAATTTCATTTAGTTTGGCATTTTCTTTAACTTCTTCGATTGCTTTTTCTGAAATGTCTAGAGATAAAACTGATTTTGCGCCCCCTAAAGAAGCATTAAGAGAAAAACCGCCAGAATTACAAAAACAGTCCAACACATCTTTATCTTTAACATAATTTCTTAATGCAAAGCGATTAAATTTTTGATCGAGAAAATATCCAGTTTTTTGACCATTTTCTACATCGACCTGCATTTTAATTCCATTCTCTTCAATTATTACTTTTGTCTCAAAGGTGCCCAATAGCACGCCTTTTTTAGCAAGTAATCCTTCTTTTTCCCTTACGGACACATCACTCCTTTCATATATTCCCAAAGGGTGAAAATTATCATTTAAAATTTTAACAATTAAATCCCTTTTGTTATCCATTCCAAGAGATAAAAACTGTAAAGAAAAAATGTCAGAATATCTATCTATAATTAGACCAGGAAGGTTATCTGATTCTCCATAAACCATACGATAAGCACCTGTTATTCCTAAAGTTTTTCTATACTCATCAGCTTTTAATATTCTATCTGTAAATAGTGCTTCATTATCATCACTATCATCTCTAATGAAAATTCTAACTAGTATTTTTGATAGGTGGTTAATATATCCTTTTCCTATATATCTTCCTGCTAGGTCATATACTTTTGCCATTGAGCCATTCTTGTCCTTTCCTTCGATCTTTGATACTTCATTAGCATAAACCCACGGGTGGCCAGACATGATTCGTTTCTCTTCATTTTTCTTTAAGTATACTGAATAAGGCATATTTCTCCTTTTTACTTCCTATAATGAGCAAAGTATATCACTTAGGGCACAGTATTATAAAGAAGATAGAGATAATTATTGAATTATATGATTTTTCAACAATAATTTGAGGATAGGAAAAAATTGAATTGTAATTATGATGTATCATTGTTAGTATATATTAAGAAGATTAAAAACTTCTAGAAAAAAGAGTTTTTTAGGAAAGAGTTTTATGAAAAAAATCAATATCAAAGGCCTATTTTCTAAGCTAAAGTCGATGTGGAAGACGCCATTAGAAGGAAGATGTTTAAACATTAAAGAGATGGGAACTTTTGGTCTTTATGCGCTAGGTAATAGTTTTATTAGTAGTGCAGTATACTATGTCGCGACAATTACCTTCATTCCATATTTTTATCACATAGATGTAATCCATGCATATATTATTATGATTGCAGGGACTTTAATTAATCTAACTTTACAGCCATTTATTGGTAATTTGATGGAAAAAACTAACACAAAGTTTGGAAGATATAAGCCATTTATCTTATTTTCACTTCCAGCATTATCTCTCTTTGCGGTATTAGTAACTTGGATCCCACAAATTGGTGTGGAAAATATGCGAATTATTTATGCATATCTAACATGTGTTCCTTTATTTGTTCTACTTGCCTTTGCAAACAACATGTACCAAACGATGCCATCAGTAATTACACCAGTCTCCCAAGAGAGAGCTGATATGATGACGCCAATAGGCCTAATAGTTGGCTTTGCCCCAAGTGTATTACAAGTAATTGCAGGGCCAATTAGGGCTCACTTTGCTTCTTCAGGTAGGGAATATTTAGGGATTAGAATTATTGGAATAATTGCAGTAGTAATAGGAACAATCTTTGTATTATTCTTAATAAAAGTCAAAGAAAGGGTATTCGTTTTAAAAGATGAAAAGAAAAAAGAAGAAAAGATTAACTTTAAAGATGCATATAAAATGCTATCAAAAAACAAACCTTTAATAATTTTATTTGTTGCACTTGCGGTTGGCTCTTTAAGGGAATTTTGCAGACAATTTATATATTTAATTATTCAATTTAGATTTGCTGCTACTTCTACAGCTGCTATGCAGATATCTGGGTTAATTATGACAATAGTTGGCTTTGCCTGCACAGTTGCAATGTTTTTACTCCCGATTGTTACAAGGAAACTCAATAAAAATGTAATTATTATTCTTTTCACTGTTACTAGCGTAATATCTTTTGGCTTCTTAGGTTTATTTGGCTATCAAAATATTGCAGTAGGCACCACCTCTGCAGTAGTATTAACTATTCTATTTTTCATCTCTGCAATTAATCCTACATATTTGCTAATCCCTGTTATGCTTGGTGAAATAGCTGATTATCAACAATATAAAACAGGAAAACGGCTTGAAGGGCATATGCAAAACCTATTATTTTCAGCTCCAGGGCTAATTTCACAACTTTTAATGTTAGTTACTTGGTTTTGGCAAAGAAACATTGGCTTTGAGCCGAAAAACTACGAAAATGTTATAGTGCTTTCAAATGCACAGCAATTAGTTGCAAACAACTGGTTTAATGCAACCAGCATTATTTCCGCAGTTAGTGGATTATTAATGATTGTAGTACTTTGTTTTTACTCTCTTACGAAAAAGAAATATAAAGAGGTTATCGATGATTTAGAAAGTAAATCAGAGAAGATTCAAAAGGGTAGTAAGGCACTTGAAGAGGCACTTGCTACAGATTTGATAAGTGAATAATAAGCCCAAAAGATTTATTCAATAGCAAGAATTTTTCTGAAAGTAATCGGGAACAGAAATAGCCTAATATTTAAAGCAACAATTACGATTCCACTTAAACAAATGATGGACGTTTTTATATAATTAAATGTACTTTATAAACAGATTATGTATAATCTATATATCAACATAATTCGAGGTTATTTATGACAATAAAGAAGGTTTATCTAGTCACTAAGACCCATTTGGATTTAGGCTACACAGACTTAGCGGCGAATATATTAAGCGAGTATGTCCATCACTTTATTCCTGAGGCAATTAAAATTGCTAAAGAACTAAATACCGAAAAGAAAAAATTCGTATGGACTACAGGTTCTTGGATATTAAATAAAGCTTTAAAAATTGGCACGCCAGAAGAGATTAAAAACCTTTCCACTGCGATGGAAAGAGGCGATATAGTGGCCCATGCTTTGCCTTTTACTACTCACACAGAATTAATGGATGAAGATACATTTAGATATGGGCTTTCTATAATAAAAAAGCTCGATAAGAGGTTCAACCGCAATACAATTTCAGCAAAAATGACCGATGTTCCGGGGCACACAATTGCTATGGTTCCATTGCTGCACGAGTATGGAATTAAAATGTTACACATAGGAGTTAATGAATCTTCAGCAGTTCCAAATATCCCAGATGTATTTTTGTGGAGATACCAAGGAAGTGAAGTAGTAGTTGTATATAATAAAAGCTATGGCGGGGATTTTACCTACGAAGGAATAGAGGCTATGGTTGCTTTTTGCCATACGTCTGATAACTGCGGACCAGTAAACCTTGAACAAGCTCGTGAGAATTATATTAAATATTCAAATAAATTTCCCGATGCAGAAATTATTGCCTCAGGCCTTGATGAAATTGCCGAAAAACTTTGGGCAGTTAGAAACACTCTCCCAGTAGTTACTTCAGAAATTGGAGATAGCTGGATTCATGGAAGTACTACCGATCCATTTAAGGCAGCTGCTTTAAGAGAGCTAATGGCATTAAAACGCAACTGGCTACAAGATAATACACTAACTAAAGGTAGTGAAGAGTATGATAACTTTTCGGATGCGATACTTTGCCTTGCAGAACACACTAATGGCGGAGATATTAAGGCCATGCTTTCAGATTATACTAACTACCTAAAGAAAGACTTTATTAAAGCAAGAAAGAAAAACATAGTAAAAAACAGCGAAGAGGCACTAAATGTGGAAAATAAAATTGCCTCTAGAATAATTGGGGATATAAAGGAAAAAGATAAAGAGTTATCTTATTCAAGGATAGAAGCTACTTGGTTTGAGCAAAGAGAGTATATTAATGAAGCAATTAATGCTTTGACCTCTTCTAAAAAAAGCCAAGCAATCGAAGCTATCACTAAATTAATGCCCAAAAGTGGATTTAAGGTTAAAGCCAAGTCATTTCCTGCAGGAGAAATATCAGAATTTAATTTGGGAGACTTTTACGTAACATTAAATAAATTTGGGGCCTTAGGCCTAAAACATAAAGCTACTGAAATTCTTTCGCCTAGTAGCCTCTCTTCCTTAGTAGACTATGTTTCTCATAGTCTTAAAGATGTTAATACCTTCTTTGAAACATATAATAGGCCAGATGTCGTAGGGATGAATTGGGCATATGGAGATTTTGGTAGGCCTGCATTTTCTCTAGTTGATGGCAAATATCCTACGGGTAGATTTAATTATGTTGTTAAATCTCTTGAGGAAAAAGACGATTCGGTTATGATAAAGCTTGCTATAGATAAAGAAATAACTAAAGAACTTGGCGCCCCAAAAGAAATTACCCTTAAACTAACAGCAATAGATAAAAAGTTTGTTATAGAATTAATTTGGACAGGGAAAGATAGCAATAGAATTCAAGAGGAATTACTACTTCGTCTATTCCCAAAAACCAATAAAGAAAACATAAGGTATAATAAGCTTGGTAGATTAATTAATCCCTATGATGTAGTTGAAAGCGGCAATAGAAATAACTCAGCAGTTCTTAGTATCAAATGCATAAATCCTCAAAATCAAGCATTTACTATTACAAATAATCATTGCCCTCTAGTTTCTCTTGGAAAAGGCAAAATTATGCTTTTTGATAATAAGTATGAAGATGTGGAAAAAGATGGTGTGTCATTTATTTTACATAATAATATTTGGGGAACCAACTTTCCTTTATATTACTCCGACAACGCATACTTTAAAATTGAGATAGACGTGGAATAGATTACTTAGGCATTATTTGTTTTAATAGATCAAGATTTAACACAAATACTTAAAAAGCTTAGAAAAAAATCATTTATTGGGTTAAGTCAATTTTTAAAGAGGTGAACATGGAAAAGACAATATACTTAGCAGGTGGCTGCTTTTGGGGAACCGAAAAATATTTAGGATTAATACCTGGCGTACTAGCTACCGAGGTTGGGTATGCTAACGGTAATACCATAAATCCAAGTTATGAAGATGTTTGTAGGCGAAGGACTGGACATGCAGAAAGTGTAAAAGTTGTATATGATACATCGAATGTATCCCTAGCTACGCTTCTAGAAAAGTTTTATATGTCAATAGATCCAACGGCTGTTAATAGGCAAGGAAATGATATTGGCTCTCAATATAGAAGTGGAATATATTTTGTAGATTCTGAGGATGTTGAGATAATTAATAACTCAATAAAAAAATTACAGCAGCAATATAGAGGTCCAATTGCCATCGAGATTAAACCTCTTAGCAATTATTATAAAGCTGAGGAGTACCATCAAAAATATCTAGAAAAAAACCCTGGAGGCTATTGTCATATAAACCCCTCAACATTTGATAAAGCAAAATCTACTCAGTCTCCTTACGTAAAAAAGAGTAGGGAAGAACTTAAAAAGACTCTTACCCAACTTCAGTTTGAAGTAACGCAAAATAGTGCTACAGAACCACCCTTTAATAACGAGTATTTTGACAACTTTGAGGAAGGTATATATGTTGATGTAACTACTGGTGAGCCTTTATTTTCCTCAATAGACAAATTCGACTCAGGTTGTGGCTGGCCAGCTTTTTCTAAACCAATAGAAAATAGCTCCATTAAAGAAGTAAAAGACAAAAGTTATGGAAGGATTCGTACTGAGGTTAGAAGTGTTAATGGAGACGCCCATTTAGGACACGTATTTAATGATGGCCCTCTCGATAGGGGTGGGCTTCGCTACTGCATTAATAGCGCAGCCATTAAATTTATACCGAAAAAGAAGAAATAGAGTTTTCGGCAATCTTTAGAATTGCGAATTATTGTTCAAATAGGGATTTTCAATAAAACTTACTGTAGGAATAATTAAAATATATAATTTTTTATTGACTATTGAATATCATAATGATAGATTTATTTTATTAAAAAGCATGAGGGGAAAAGAAATGAAAAACAAGACTTTATTAATCACACTTATCGCAATTGTTGCACTCATCGTATTTGTCGGTTTATTCTTTGGAATAAGCGCAGGAGTTGCGTACAATGGCACCATTACACTGCGTGAAGAGATTGACGCTTCAGAAGCAGAAATCAAAAATAGGCTCCAAGAAAGACACGACAAAATGGGGCAATTGATTGGTGCAGTCGAAGGACTTCAAGAACATGCCGAAACCATTTATACTCAGATCACGGATGCGAGAGCAGCATATGCAGCAGCTATAACTAATGAAGATCTTATTGAAGCGGATGCCTTAGAAGCAGCGGCTCTTGATGCTCTTATTGTTACAGTTGAAGATAACCCATTAATCACTGCAACTAGTGCATATAACACATATATGTATGAAGTTTCTGGTATGGAAAATGCTTTATTTGTTGCTAGAAGAGATTTTAACGAAGCAGTTTTATCCTACAATACTACTGCAAAGAAATTCCCAAGAGTTTTGTTTATAGGTATGTTTGGTTTTGAAACGGAACTTGAGTATTGGCCAACAACTGATGGAAGCGAAGAAATACCTGTGCTTAATGCCGATTGAAATGCGTAAAACAGTTGTAGTTATTTTATTCCTAACGATAATCCTTGTAGGAGCTATCCTATCTTCTTGTCAAAAAGAGGGTTATGAATATCCGCGCCCAAGCGCGGATTTTTACGTTAACGACTTTGCGGATGCACTTTTGCCAGGAAGTAGACAAAGTTTCTTTACTGAAGGAGTAAGACTTTATGATGAAACAAAGGATACAGATCTTGGAGGAGCCCAATTTGTCGTCACCACAATGCTAGTAGCTAACGAGGGTGAAATAGCTTCAATTGATAAGACAGAACTCTTTAGGCAGTGGCAGATTGGAGAAAACGACATGGGACTTCTTCTTTTATTGCTATTTACTGGAAATGAAGAAGAAAAAACGCTAGTGAGCACACAAGCTGAAATTGGATATCGGATGGAAGCATATTTAACTGCTGCTGAAGTTGGTAATTTAATAGATTCATGCCTATTTAATCCCGAATGGGAAGGTTCTTTAGACATGGGTCTTGGGGAACTCTACTATGAGTTAATTTCAAGAATTTATATAAGGGCTTATGAATACGAATCATTTAATTATGATATGGAGGTTTATCGCGATTATCTGATAACCGCAGAAGATACGCCAGCTCAGTCCCCAATGACATTTATGTCGTACATTTTTTCTTCCCATACCTCACTTTGGACCAAAATAATCCTTGGTGTTGTAATATTCTTGATTACTGGACTACTTGGTGGTGGAGGACTATTTGCAGTTAAACACCGAGGTGGTGGGGGCTCAAGTGGAGGATACGGAATAAAACGCTAACCCGACCCTTACAAATTAATCAAATATATATGACCATAATATTTGCTATTATGGTTTTTTCAATTAGTATGGGAAAATTTTTTGGAAAGCATAATCCAGGGGTAAATAATATAATGGAGGGTATTGTTGATCTAAGAAAAATATTATTCAATGTTTCATCCAGTTTAATTTCACCGAAATTTTTGTTCGAATAATGTTTAGTATGTCAACTATGATATAATATTACATAATAAAAAGCATATTTTCATAAATACTATTTAGGAAAATAGAGAGCAATTAACAGTATCTTTTACGACTATGGACGAGAAATTGATGAAAAAACCTTTAAAAAAGAACATACGCATTTTAATTGTAGTACTAATTATTGTTGCTATAATTACACCAATCATTGTTCTTGTTACCCTTTACCTAATTAAACCCCGCCCTGATGAGAAATATATGGTAGAAATGAGTGATGGAATACATCTAGCAACAGATGTTTATCTTCCAAAAGGCGAAGGACCATACCCCGTAATTTTTTATAGAACACCTTATAACAAAGATACTGATCAAGGGCCACTTGATTTCATGAAATATGGGGTAGCAATAGTCACTCAAGATAGTCGTGGTTGCAATAGTTCTGAGGGCGAATATGCGGCATTTGGAACAGATGGAGTTGATTCTTTTGATACAATTCAGTGGCTGAAAACACAAACATGGTTTAATGGAACCTATGCAACATTTGGTGGAAGTGCTAGAGGAATTACTCAGTATATGCAGGTCCCATATTTAACTGACTTAAGTGCGCAATTTATTGAGGTTGCAACCCCTAATTTATATTCACAGGCACTATTCCAGGGTGGTGCCCCAAGAAAAATGCTCGCTGAAAATTGGCTAACTGGGATTGGTCATGGAGATTATTACCAAACAATTTTTGATGGTATACTTTCCAACAGTAATTTTGCCAAAACTCACCGGATAGAAGAAGCAGATTATTCAAATGTGACATGGCCAGCAATTCATAAAGGAGGCTGGTTTGACTGCTTTGGTCAAGGGATTATCGATGGTTTTATGGGATATCAATACAGTGGTGGAGAGGGAGGAAAAGATAATTCATATCTCATAATGGGCCCTTGGACACATGACTCAGGCAACAACAAGGTGGGTGAATTGACATTCCCAGACAATGCTAAATATACCCCCTATTCATCCGAACTTACAAATGCTTTTCTAGCTGAGGCACTTCTAAATACTTTAGAATATGGAAATCGCAGAGACTATCCAAATATAATTTATTATGTAATGGGCGACACATTAGAAACCTCTCCCATTTGGAATCAATGGGCAACTTCTGAAGTATGGCCAGTACCTTTTTCAAATCAAAAATATTATCTTCAACTAGATAACTCTCTAAATACTTCAATTCCAACTGGGAGTCGTACTTACTCTTATTCCTTTGATCCATCAAACCCAATAAATACACTTGGAGGAGCTAATCTTTTAACTGGAAACAGAGGGCCATATGATCAAAGAGCTGTTGAAAGTGGAAGAACGGACATTATTTCTTTTGAATATCCTATATCAGAAGCTTTTCTAGTCACTGGACATATATTTGCCGATATATACGTGACTTCCGATTGTATTGACACTGATTTTACAGTAAAACTTATGGATGTTTATCCTGATGGTAGTGCATATAATCTATGTGATGGGATATTAAGAATGCGTTTTCGAAATGGTATGGAAGAAGCCCAGTTCATGGATGGCTCAAACTCTACAGTTTATAATGCTTTAATTGATCTTTGGAGCACCTCATATTTTTTTGCCGAAGGCCACATATTAAAAATTTCCATATCAAGTTCAAATTATCCTCGTTTCGATGTAAATCCAAATTCGGGTTCAACCATTGCTCCTTTTACCGAAACAACGCCATATCTAGTGGCAAACAACTCAATTATCGTATCACCCGAATATCCTTCTGCACTTATTTTGCCAATTCCTTTAGCTTCTCCAAATTATATATAACCCTATTTCCTAAAAATTGTCCCAATTGCTCCATTTAATGGTGGGAATTTACAGACTAACTTCCGTTTAAACTTCCACAACGGAACTTACTTTGGCAATTAACTCAAAGATTATACATACTCAATATGCAAATGGGAAATATTTCTGCCAGACTAACTTCCGCTAGTTTGCTTCTGTCAGACTAACTTCCGTTTAAACTTCCACAACGGAACTTACTTTGGCAATTAACTCTTAATGGGAGAATCTATAATAAGTCAAAGATAAGGACTTTTTTGTATACTACAGTATAAAGTCTTTGTGATATAATACTTTCATGATTTCTAGAAATGATATTTTCGAAATAGACATTACCGATATGGGTATTAATGGTGAAGGGATAGGGCATATAGATATCTATACTGTCTTTGTTCCGCTAGCTATTATTGGTGAGAGGGTGCAAGTAAAAGCCCTTAAGGTTGATAAATCAATAATTTTTGCAAAGCTTATATCTCTTATCTCAAAATCTCCCGATAGAGTGGAACCCCCTTGTAAATATTACCCTGTTTGTGGCGGGTGTGACTTAATGCATATAGGGTATGACGCGCAACTTAATTTCAAAAAAGCATCTCTTAAAAACACATTATCAAAAATGATAAAGACTGATTTTGAAGTTAATGATGTGATTCCTTCAATTCCCAATCTTGGTTACAGGAACAAAGTTCAATTGCCTTTCGGAACATCAAATGGAACCTCAGTTTTAGGATTATATAAACAAAACAGTCACGATATATGCCCAATTGATGATTGTTTGCTTCACGGGCCTTGGCTAAAACCATTAATTAGTATTACCTTACAATACATATCATCAAACAATATCCCTGTTCTAGAAAACAACAAAGGAATTCTTCGCCACTTAGTGGCAAGGTTTTTAGACAATAAACTTTGTGTCACACTAGTAACAACTAGAAGAAGTCTTCCAAACATACAAGACTATTATTCCACTTTATCAAATACTTTTCCCGATGTATCACTATACCTAAATATCAATAGAGAAAATAACAATGTCATCATGGGAGAGGAGATTATAAAAATAGCTGGCACCGACCAATCACTAAATATAATGGGGATAAAAGTCTCTCTTAACCCTCTTTCATTTTTCCAGGTTAACGATAATATTCGCGAAAAACTCTATACAAAAGTAATAGAAGAAATCAATCCCGATGAGAACACCCTAGTTATTGATGCCTTTAGTGGAGTTGGGCTTCTTGGTGCCATAATGGCAAAAAAAGGTGCCCAAATAATAAACATTGACGAAATCAAAGAGGCAATTCTCGATGCCGATAAACTCTATAAAGAAAACAATCTTTCGGACAAAGTAACTAATCTTTGTGGCGACTCCTCCCAAATTCTTCCCAATCTTGAATCTCAAATTGACCCATCAAAACAGGTTGTTCTCCTCCTTGATCCCCCAAGAAAAGGGGTATCAAATGAAGTCATATCCTCAATAAATAAACTTTCATTAGCTCTTCCAAACTTTAGACTAATATATATATCCTGTAACCCAGCGACATTATCACGTGATCTATCAAACATTAATACTAGTAAGATTATTTCATTTCGTCCTTACGATATGTTTTCAGCAACCAAGCATATGGAAACTCTAATATGTCTTACAAAGAAGGCTTTGAAGTGATACAATTTAGAGTGAGAGGTATTTATAATGAAAAAAATAACCTTTGTAGTTCTGTTTGTCCTTATGTTGTCACAGTTGGTTGCTTGTAACAAAGGGAATGATATGCCCGATATAGGCAAAATCAAAAAGTATGACGGTGAAAAAATCGACTCCATTTCGTACGTGACAATTGATTATAATGGAGGCTGCATGAGAGAAACCCTTGTCGATTTTGTAAGCAACGAGGTTTCAATACGGGGTTATATGCCTAACGTAACGGGGGAAATACCCGAGTATGAGCCAAAGTATCAATTTACTGACGATAAAGAAAAAGAATTTTTCGATTACGTTTACACTGCGGGACTTTTTAACCTTAATGCCGAATACAATACCGATGAAGCAATTATGGATGGGGGCGGTTGGACATTAAAATTGAACTATTCAAATGGTACAAATAAAATATCAAATGGGAGCAATGCTCGCCCGAGTACGGAATTCAACTTTTCCGATTATGCTTTTTATAGGCTTTACGGAGAGGATTTGTTTGGTAGTCTTGACTATTCTTACAAATATCCGCCAAGTATTGACGTTGCAATCCATTATAGCCTCGACAATATGACTAACGTAAGCGACGGTTTTAGCGGCATTGCACCAACTAACTACACTTGGAGAGGGCGTACTCGAACGGGCATAAACAATTTTGAAGAAAGCAAGAAACAAAATTACTTTGATTTTAGTTCTAATGTCCAATATACAATGGTATTATGGACGGCGAATTTTGAATATAAATTCAAACTGCTAGTCGTAAAATCTTACGCATTGGATGGTAGTGGCGAAAAGGTAATTCTAAATTCCAAGTGGTTTAAGCAGAAAGAATTTGATATTGAGTTGAACAGGGTTTACATTATAAGCATAACGTATGATGAGGGTGTCTGCGAGTATCCCGTGTCAACTAAAACGAGCGAATAACTCACTAACATCTTTGACATTATATAGTCTTCAAATTGGTGAGACTATGATAAGTCGTTGCAAGGCGTGACATTTTGCCATTTCGAGACACCTTGAGACAGTTATTTCGTTGTCAAAATGTAGGTGAAACCACCTGATATTGACAAATTTCTATTGGTGAAATATTATATATAAAATATTAAAGAGAGAAGGACGATGATGACTAAATTTGATATTTTGACAAAATACATACCTATAGTCCAGGCGGATAGCATTATTGGTAAATGGGTTGTTGATAAAGAAAACGATGGAACACCGGAGCATCCGAGACAGATGCCTTTTGTGAATTATTCCGAAACGGTAAATAACTTCATCGACGATGTTTACACCTTTGAAGAAAGTAATAAAGATATGGAGCTTACCCGCTATAGAGATATTCTAAAAGATAACGGAATTGAATGGGATTCGGAATCGATGAAGAATGCTGACTTTTCAAATTTGAATGCACAGTGTGTGCTTGCGCTTATTATGCATGCTGTCAGAGCTGAACGCTTTTGCGATGGTGCATTATTAAATTTTTTCAAGAGTGGCTGTATGTTGAAGTGGCTTGAAAGATTAAACAATATTTAGTAAAGAGTGGGGTAAAATTGGATATAAATAAAATGAAAGCTTTACAATATGATGAGCTGTATTCTATATAATGAGAATTCTTACGTAGCTAAAACATTTTTTCAAGATGGCGATTTGAAGAATTATGTTAAATTCAAAGGTATACTGATTTATTTCCGTGCCTTCTATGGCTTGAATAAATATAACTTGAAGCAAATCGACCAGTATGTATGGCAGATTGGGAAGGATTACTTTCCGAAGAACTACGGAAAGAAAATACAAACTAAAATTTAAGAGAAGATAGCATGGCTAATTTTTTGGAAAAGTTTCAGTTTCATAATCGTGCAGTAAGACAGGAACTGATAGATGAAGAAGTGGCTATCATGCAGGAAGAATATATATTTAAGGCTGCAACAGCCTTGCTGGAGGCAAGGGTAAAAGAAGATAAAATCAAAGAGTTGCTTTCTAAATATTGGGATCTAAGACCAAGCGATGCAGCGCAGTTCCTTTAGAAAGCAAAAGATACATGTTTGGAGGAACAAAAATGACAAACAATGAAGAACAGGCGTTAAAGACTTTCTTGATAGACATTGATTGCCTGAAACAATTATATGACTGGACTGATGATTTTAACCTGTTTGATGTATTAAGAATTACAAATATGGAAATTCGGCATAGTAATATTCTAGCGTGGATTTTTGATCCAAATGAGAGTCATGGTTTGGGAGATTCTTTTATCAAGTCTTTCATTACTAAGATTGTAAGTAAGTGCGACCAGAATAAATACATTGCGTTTGATTTACTACTGCAGAATTTCTATTCTTACCAAGTTTATAGAGAATCTAATCACATGGATATTGTCCTCGCATCTCGCGAAGAAAAGACAGCAGTTATTATAGAGAATAAGATTTGGTCGGGTGAATCATCTCATCAGTTAAATGAATACCTAGAGAAAAGTAAGACAGAGTACAAAGACTACAATCAGATTTTGTATGTATTTCTTACTCCTTATGGCAGAGAAGCAAGTGATCCAGATAATTGGATAGCATTTTCATATGGGGAAATAATTGATTCCTTGGAGAGTTCTATAAAAGGAATGAATCTTCGAGATGAGGTTGTGCTGGTGATACACAATTATATTGATATAGTGAGGAAGAACATTATGAAAGAAAAAGATGAAAAGTTAGTTAGAATTTGTAATGAGATTTACAACAAGCATAGAACTGCCCTGCGGTTAATTTTTGAAAATGTTAACATAGATAACTCTATAGAGCATGAAATTATCTGTGAGACACTTAAAGAACTGAATGATAATGGACTGATTGTTTTTAAGGATGAGAATAAGTGGCAGTTCTTCACAGCCTCAATGGATGCGTATCTTCCGGTATTAGAAACGTTAGATAGTTCATTTGGTACAAATTGGGTTTACTATTACTGGTTTGAGAAGTATGAAGATAAGTTAATTATTCATTTTGAACTTGGTGGATGGAATCTAACAGAAGAATTAACGAAGAGGACTAATGCATTAATTGAAACCTCAAAAAAGAAGGTAGATGAATATCGTTATAAGAGGCTTTACTATAAAGCTGTAAAACTTTCACAAGATGATTACGAGGCAAGTTTAAGAAATGCTACGAAGTCTTTAGTAAAGAGTGCTCTTGAAAATGAGAAAAAACTGCTATCTACGGTTAATGAAACAGTTGCTGAGTCTTACTGACGTTGATATGTTCCCTCATACTCCCCCCCCGAAAACAAAAAAAACGATTGACCTGTTCCCAAGAACGCAGACATCAATAAGGGCAACTCGGGTTACCTGGAAACCCTAGTTTGTCTCAAATCAAAGGGAAATTGCACATAAAATCTATTTTCAAGAGGGTGAAAACATGAAAAAAGTAAAGATAACTGTCGTTAGAAAAGCAAATTATGTGGATCTTATAGAAAAATATGAAAATCCAATTGTTCATGCTTGCGACATGCAAGAAGGGCAAGTATATATTGCAAATGGTTGGGTTAGACCTGAAGGCTTTTGTGCGAGCGCATGGGAAAGTATATCGCCTTTTGTTATGACTTTATCTCATGGCGGTAAGAATTTTTTTGATGGGTGGATGAAAGATGAATATTCAGCAATGATTTCATGCAATGACGGTTTTCGTCCCGTAAGTTTTTTACTTGAGACCATAACTGAGGATGCTGATTAATTTTTTTACTTTAGATTTGAAGAGTTATTTTGGATAAAAAATTACTGCCACATTATTTCTATTACATCTTATTCTTTGAAATCATTATATTTAATCAATTTATAACAAGCGTTAATTGCCAGACTAACTTCCGTTTAAACTTCCACAACGGAACTTACTTTGG
>CAYMPR010000017.1:0-20557 GCA_964392385.1 uncultured Christensenellaceae bacterium
ATTATGATTTAAGTGGACAGAGTTCAACCAATAGTTTCACCATCGGAAAACGCCAAATTACTTTAAATTGGACTAGTTCTTCTCCATATATATATAGGTATGGGACTGAGCAAGGATCCTCCCTCCAAGTAAGTGGAATTTATCCCAATGCCTCTAGGGCAGGTGGATATGATGAAATTATGTTTTCTCTGAGCATTACCGGGACCCTTACCACCAATGATTTAAGTACTCAACCCATCCTTCAAAACAATTATTCGTATTATTTTGAAGCTGTTAACGCGGGTACATATTCAATAGTGGTTTCAGCCTCATTGCTTGGACAAGATAGTCAAAACTATGAGGTTCCTGCAGCAGCTCTTAGTAGAACCTCTACTTTTATTATTAATCAAAAAGGTATCGTTGTGGATTCTTGGTATGTTAGCTCATTTACACCTTCTGGGTCAAATACAGCTTATGTTGACCACACTTCCTTCACATATAACGGAGTAAATCAAACAATAGTAGCAGGATATCAGGATGGGGGAGCTACAGATTTGGATGGTAAAGTATACAGCGCAGATACGATTACATTTGTTTATACTACTGGAACAAATCTAAATATACAAAAGAATGCGGCAACATATTCATCTACGGCAACCATGAATTCTTCTACACCGAGCTCAAATTACTATATTACTTCGGGAGCAACTAAAGAATGGAAGATTAATCCTCTCGCGGTAAATGTAAGCTGGGCAGGAGATGCATTAGCGAGCTGGACTCTTGACTCGGGAACACTTTACGTAACCTACGATAGTCAATCTCATAATGTTATAGCTACAGTTAATAATCGCTACGGGGCTGATGTTTTGACAATAACCTATTCGGGGGACATAAATAAGACAAACGCTGGAACTTATTCTACTTCAGTAAGTGGAGTAGGTAATTCCAACTATACCTTGACTGGTGGAAGTGGGTTAAGCCAAGGATGGGAGATAGAGAAGAGACAACTGACAGCTTCTTGGGATGCCCTTTCTTCCGCTGTTTATAACGGAACTGAACAAGGACCAAACATAACGATTTCAAACATTGTGACATCAGATGCTTCAACCTTTACAGTTGCTGGCTCAAGTGCAAGCTTCAATGGTAGTATTGTGAGTGGCGGTGGAATCAGCGGAACCTATCCTTCCTTTTCTTTAACCTCTGCGACAGATGCTTCAACACTGATTGCTAAGTTTGCTGCACAAAATTATGGGACATATACCGCTGAGCTAGGTCTGAGTGCTGCTACTGCCTTGAATTATACTATCTCTGGAACATTAGAAAAAACATGGTCAATAACAAAGAAATTAATTAGTTTAGTTTGGACAAATAATTCACCATTTACATATAACAGTTCAAATCAAGGTGTTAATTTGACAGTTTCAGGTATTTATGCCTTAGATGAGACAGTTGATAGGTATATCGAATTCGCTCTTACAGTAGTAGGAACAGTAACTCTGCTTGGTTCTCAGTTAGTCTCTGGCAATAAGAAATTTGTTAATGGGTCATATGATTTGTATGGAAAAAATGCAGATTCGTATTCAGTATTAATTTCTGCTACTTTAGGTGGTCCGTCTGCAGCCAACTATTCCTTGCCATCTTCTGAAGCAGGGAGAAAAGCAGACTTTGTTATCAATAAGAAAAATGTGGCTATTACTGATTGGTATGTAGAATCTTTTGATGTTGACAATCCTGGCTCGAACGTTGCATATAACTCATCTTCTTTTGTGTATGATAATACTGACAAAACAATTGTTGCAGGGTTTTCTGCCGGAGCTTCATTGAGTTCTGATGGGAAAGTGTATGATTCTGATAAGAACAGTATTGCTTTCACTTACAGCCCTACAAATATAAGAAGAAATGCTGGGTCATACTCCTCCACTGTTAGTATGGCAGCTGATAGTATAAGCAGCAATTATCAGGTTTCTTCAAATGGAACGAAGAACTGGGTAATTGGTCAAAAAACGTTATCTGTGAGTTTTGCTGGAAGTGCTTCATACACTTACAATGGAAATGCACAGGGAGTAACAGTATCAGTTTCAGGGATAGCTTCGGGAGATACGGGAGTAAGATTAACCGTATCTAATTCTGTTATGGACAACGTAGGCTTTACTAGTTCTACATACTTATCAAATACAAGTTATGTATTCTCTGCCATAAATGCGGGTAGTTATTATGTTGATATTACTGCAATTGTGGATAGCAACGGGAATACAGGAGCAACGTGCAACTATACTGCTGATTTACCTTTTGAACATGATTGGGTAATAAATCAATTGGCTGTTTCTTTGACTTGGGGAGTTACCGAGTTTGAGTACAATGCAACTACCCAAGGAGTTTCTCTCCCGAGCATTTCAAATCTGATTTCTCCCGATATAGTTACTCTTTCTTGGAATGACTCAGCTCCTGATTATGTTCATTCTGCTACAAACAAAGGAATATATACTGCGAGGCTTTCCGGAACATTGGGAGGCGCGTCTGCTGGAAACTATTCTATATCCGCTGGGCAACTCACAAAGACATGGGAGATAACCGCATGCCTAATTCATGTGAGTTGGGGAACAACTCTGTTTACATATAATGGAACAAAACAAGGAGTTGAAGTAACTTTAGGAAATATTATAGAGGATGATGCAATTACTTTCTTAGTTGATGTTACTGATGGATATTTAGGCACGACTTTCTATGATGTTGAATATTCAGGATATTTGTACGATACGGCAAACGGCAGAGACACATATAAAATTCTATTTGACGAATATTATAACGGAGTATCTACTGTTGATATAATAAATGCCGCAGAATATACTGCTCAGCTTGCTGGTCTGTCCGGAACTGATGGTTTGAATTACGAATATCGTATTAGTGATGCAGATTATTCTGATTACACTATTGAAAGCAGGGAGGTGACTCTCTCGTTTAGTGAGAAGTACACAACTGGAAGTAGAATCTCCGCATACAATTATACTTATGATGGTACTTTGCAGGGAGCTGTTTTGACCCTTGGAAATATTGTGTCTGGGGAATTAATAAGTTTTGAAATGTCCTTCACGGGGAATAGTTCTAAGAAGTATATGGATTCAACCTTTTCTACAACTCATCCTTCTAATATAGTAGATGGAGATGGTGTTGGAACGTCAGACATGATTGGTTTAGCCGGTAAGGATTACGGTACATTTGTTCCTGGAATAATGGCAGTTATTGATACGAATAGTAATAGTAGCGCGGTAAAAGGAAATTATTCACTCCCATCCTCAGGAAGATCACAAACTTTTTATGTTCAAAAACGAACAGTGGGGATTAGTTGGCCAGGGACAACAGCATTGACATATAACGGAAATATTCAGTCTTTAGTAGCAACTGCGACAAA
This sequence comes from uncultured Christensenellaceae bacterium, assembly GCA_964392385.1. GTDB lineage: Bacteria > Bacillota > Clostridia > Christensenellales > DTU072 > MWEH01. The sequence continues at coordinate 3,389 of CAYMPR010000017.1, forward strand.
TCTGGTATCAGGAGATACTGTTACTTTCTCCTACGACAATACACTCGGACTTAGTGGCGGACGAGTCTTGGCTAATTCTGCAACAAATGTAGATGAGTATTTAGCTTCTATAACAGGATTTGTTCTTAATCCTGCATCCAATTATTCCCTTCCGGGGTCAGATCTTACTTGTAATTGGCAAATTGATCCTAGAATTGTTGATTTATCTTGGCCTGCAGGAGTTACTTTTACTTATGATGGAACTAATCATGAGGTCAAAGCAACGATTTCAAATATTGCTGGAACAGATACTGTGTCCCCGAGTTATACAGAAACGGGAACAACGGTAATTGAATCAACCACATACCAGAATAAATCCTCTGCAACAAATGCTGACGATTACTTGTCTATAGTAAGTGGACTAAACAATAATGCGCTTGGTAATTATAGGCTCCCAATTAACACCGGTGGGGTTGATCCTGCGGAAGATGCATTATATGCAAAACTGGTGAAAATTTGGAAAATCAACAAGAGAACGGTATCATTTTTATTTGGAAGTGGCAGTTTCACTTATGATGCAACTGCTAAAGGAATAGATGTCACTTTTAGCAATCTGGTCGCAACCGATACATCAGCAAATAATATTGGATTAACAGTAAGAGTTGATTCTGTATTGGGAGGAGCAGGGACACCATATTCGGTAACCACTTCTGGGGCCACAACCTCATATGCCCATTCAGTCCAAAAAGTAAACGCTGATACTTATACTATATATGTTACTGGTGTGACTAGCACAAACTACACTTTATCTCCAGATAGTGGGCAGTTTATTATTGAAAAAGCTACACTTGCTATAGGGTACAGCGAAGTATATACCACGGGTATGAGATTAAGTGAATACAATTACACTTATTCTAAATCTGGTCAAGGAACGCAAGTGACTGTTTCGGGCATATACCAAACTCTAGGAGTATATGATTCAATAACCATCTCTGTGACCTACTCTATTGCAGGAGGTGGAACAACTACCGGAACACTATCAAATTCGGGAGCCGCTACCGCAGTTGGAAGTTATAGCATGGTTGAAGCAAGAGCTCTGCAATATTCAGTCTCTCTCGATAGCGTCAATAATTCTAATTACGCACTTGCTTCAAATGATGAAAAAAATTGGACTATAAGTCCGAAGGAAATAGCTGTTGATTGGAATATTAACGGGACGTCTAATCCTTATCTGACTGCTTTTACCTACAACGGTGCATCTCAAGGAGTTGTAGCAATCCCAGCGATAACGGGGATTACTGCGGGAACTTCAGGTGCGGGGGTTTATTCGGGTGATTCAATTAGTATGGTGTATACAGGAACTCGTACCGCGACAAACGCTGGGTCTTATAGCGTTACAGCGAATACCTCGACATCCTCCCCTAGTTCAAATTACGTATTGAGTCTTGCCACAAAATCCATATCTTGGGACATCAATCCTTTAACTGCAACGCTTTCTTGGTCGGGGGCTTCTGCAGGTAATTGGGATGGGCTTTCCGTTGTTTACGATGGTACCCAGCATAATGTTCAAGTCAGTGTATCCAATAAGTGTGGAACAGATTCATTTGTATTTGTTTATTCAGGAGATGTTAATAAAACACTGGCCAACATAGGGCTGAGTTCATACAACACCGAAGTGACTGCTTTAGGCAATGCAAACTATACTTTATCAGGCTCGATAGATACGGATACCGATTGGTATATTGCAAAGAGAGTAGTAAGCGTTGGTTGGGCGGGAAGTACACAATATGTATACAATGGCGGGAATCAAGGCGTGACTCTTACTTTAGGCAATATTATAGCCGATGATTCAGTCGAATTTGAAGTCGAAACTTTGATTACTGGAAGTGCAGATAATATAACTTGCTCCATTACATCTGGAGGCTCAGTTCTTTCAGATATGAATATTCCCCCAACATACACAATAACTAATTCAGTTGGATCTTCCTCCACCATTGCAGTTTTTAGGGCTAAATTGTATGGTACATACGAAATATCATCCATAGCAATTACTTCAAACGATAATTACACACTTTTAGGAGAGGATACTGATTTTGAATGGGTTATTGGAAAGAGAAAAATAAACATAAACTGGGCACATATCGGATCTGACCCGCATATTTATAACACTACCGAGATGGGAGTTAGCATGTATATCACTGGATTATATGCCAATGTAACTAGAGCTGGTGGGTACGATGAAATTATATTTACCACTCAAATCAGCGGAACTCTCACTACAAATGATATAAATAGCGGGGTGACAATTTTAGAAAACAGCAATGATTATTATTTTAAAGGAAAGAATGCAGGGACTTATTCGATTACAATTTCTGAAACTCTAACTGGGCAAGATAGCGTTAACTACGAAATTGAACCCACTAGTACCAAGACTTTCGGCTTTACAATTAATAAGAAATCAATAGATTTAATTGCTGGATGGTTTTCAGGAACTTGGATATATGGGGGATCTAATACCGCTTATTCTGCTTTTACATATGATAATACAAACAAGACCGTATCAGCTGGGTTCACCGCAGGAGCAGCCTCTGATTCGGATGGATTGGTTTATAGTGTGGATGCAGCTTCTGTAGAATTTGATTATTCCACAGGAACTGACTTAAATATTCAAAAGAATGCAGGATCTTATACATCTACAGCAACTACTAAGACATCGGGACTTAGTAACAATTACGTAGTTTCTACTAACGGAACTCTTTCAGGATGGGTCATCAATAAAGCCCTTATCAACGTCACTTGGACAGGTTCAGGATCGGATTACATTTATAATGGACAAGATCAAGGAATCCAGGCAAATATATCTGGAATTGCGACTTTAGATTCTATTAAGCTAACTACTTCTCTAACTGGTTCATTCACTGTTGAAGGATTCAATTCTTCAAGCACTCTCACAACTAATGGAGCATATAATTTTAAAGCACTGAATGCATTTTATTCAACAGGAGTACTTGCAGATTATGAAGTATCAATTAGTGTTGTTACTGACTCTAACGGAAATTCAAGTTCAGGGGCTGATTGTAATTATTCTATTTCATCTACCACTGGGGATTTCACTATTGACCGTCTCCCTATATCTTTAACATGGGGTACATTAAGCTTTGAATATAATGGATCCGTTCAATCAGTTAGTCTTCCAAATGTTTCTAACTTAATATCAGGTGATTTGCTTACTTTGTCGTGGGATGCTTCTTCAGTTCATTCGGCAACAAATGCAGATACATATTCTGCAATTGTATCTTCCCTTCTTGGAGGAGCTAGCGCAGACAATTATACTACAAATTTAGTTGATCTTTCTGAAGATTGGGTAATTGCTAAAAAGACTTTGATCCTGTCGTGGGCTAACGACATTACAGGAACTCCTGCTGGCGGAGATTACAAATATTATTATACCGGAAGTTTAGTAGGTGCTATTGCATCAGTGTCTGGATTAGTTTCAGGTGATTCGGTAACCTTTGATTATACTAACTCAGGGTATTGGGCTGGGGCGGGACGCCATAATTATAGCACTTCAGGAACTACATCGGTGAGTAGCTCAACTCCCACATGGAATTATAAGTCTATTGATTCGGCGGAACTAACCTCTCCTAATTATTACGCAGTAACAATTTCCGGCCTAAATGCGATAGCAGTTGATGAGAGTTCAAACTATATTATTTCAGTTGGAAGTACTTTGACAAGAAGTTGGGAAATATTTAGAAAGCAAATAGGGATATCATGGTCGGACTTTGGAACATTCGATTCTCCGAATATTGCCATTTATGATGGAGATGAACATGGAAAGACCCTATCTGTTAGTGGAATTGTGTCAGGGGATACTTTGAATGTTTCTTATACTTCATCGGGAACTTTTCTTACTGATCCCTCGTTGGCCTCTGGTGTAACCACATTAGATAATACCGACTATGATATTTATGCTGTAAACGTTAGGAGTGGAGCTTACTCAATTACTCTCAATACGTTAGGTGGAATCTCAAGCGGAAATTATAAATTACCTTCTTCGGGCCTTAACTCTTCCTTTACAATTGATCCATTACCAGTAAGTATTTCTTGGGCAACAGATACAAAAGCTGCGCAAGGTGCAGAAGTGTTTGTTGGCTTTGACACCATTTATTGCGGAATTGAAAGATTTGTTATAGCGTCTGTTTCCAATATAGTTTCTGGAGATGTTGTAAGTTATATATATTCTGGGACTAGAGTTGCAACAAATGCCTCAACTTCTGATTACACCGTTTCGGTTTCTGGGTTGACTGGGGCCAATTCGTCAAATTACACATTGACTGGAGCAACCGGGTCCCTTACCCAAGACTGGTCGATTTCCAAGAGAACAATTACCCTCGCTTTGGACTATTCTGATGGGGATGTAAGATATGATGGGACGGGCGTTAGCGTTGGAGTTGGAGCATATGATATAGAGGTTCTTGAGAACAACAAAGTAATTGGGGACAGTATTTCTTACAATGCAAGTACATACTCTGATTCCTTTGGAGGATCATATTCAACCACTCAATTTATTAATGTAGGACAGTATTATGTCCAAGTAAATCCTGTTCTAAATTCAGGAATCGGATTAAACTATCAGCTTTCATCCACAGATCCATTGACGTTTAAAATTATGCCAAGAATCATCTCTGGGTCATCTTTGGAATGGTTATACTATACATATAATTCCTCTTTAGGGACAAGTAGTGCGACTTCTCCGTATACCTGGGGAGACCCAAAATCATTTGTTTCTTCGGTGACCTACCACAATTTTGAAATAGATGGAAGCGTAGATTCCGTTTTGGACGATGAACTTACAAATGGGGATGTTTATTTAAACGTTGCCAATTACTTCGGACTGTGTACTTGTGGCCTTAATTCGACATCTTTTAGTTCTATCCCATCGGGTAAATCGTATTATTCCGATCAAGCCCTTCAGAGCCTTGTTGGAACCTTAAGTTTATCTCACGAAATAGTTCATATTAACTCAACGTACTCATCTTTTGTTGGAGATGGTACCGATGGAATCTTAGGGCAAACATATTACATCGCGACTTCAGATGCATCATTAGGAGTACATAGAAACGACCAGTGGCCGGCAGACCACAATAATCCAAACCCAGCAACTCTTCCCACTAGTGGCCCTCAACATGCAGGAAAATATTGGTTGGTTCTTGAAATAGATGGAACAAATGCTGCTAATTATGTTTTTGATAACTTGGATGTTGGTTATTCTAACTCAACATATTTCTACGATGATATTAACGGTTATTATCTAAAATTCCCTCAAATAACTCCGGATACATCGGTAACCCCAGTACTGCCCGAATTAACTAGCACTGATCCAATTCTTGGAACTCTAAAAATTAGATATGTCCTTACATTTACCATAAGTCAGATTACTACTGGATTTACTCCAGGTTCAAATCCCACAGAATACTCAGAAACCTTTAACGGAGAAGGATATGACCCGTCTCCAACATTTACAGGTATTCCCGATTCAGACATAATTGTTGAAATAACAGACGGTATTAATACTCCATATACTGTAAGCTATGCCAATTATAAGGCAAATGGCATTAGAAACTCTGGTTTATATCGTATCGATTTTTATGACATCTCTTCTGGAGGAGGCAGTTCAGACTGTGATACTGCCAATGGAACTTATACAAGTGTGGCCTATACTCTTACGATTCTGCCTAAAGTGATTTTCATTAATTCTTCTGGAATATACGGAACCTTAACAAAAGTTTACGATGGTACAAATTCGTATACGGGTTGGACTAGCCCCTCTTATGTTTCCTCGGCATTATCCGAATTTAACGATGGTAAGTTTATAACAGGCACAGATATTTCATTGTATTCAATATATAACAGTGAAAATGTAGCTACAGCAACAAACGTTACCTTTGGGTTAACTGGCTCAGACTCTGAGAACTATGTGCTACATACAACCGAAATCTATGGTTCTTTGGGCACAGGTGTTTTGTATTATAGTGATGATACTTTGACTACGTCTGTGGGAACTACGACTGTTTCCCACGATATTTCTTATCTTGGGATAGACTATGGCTCTTTTGACGGAGATGGGACGGATGGGACGCTTGGAATAACATATTACTTTGATCCTTCTAATTACGAATCTTCAGTGTATTTTGGAGAATATGTTTCTGTTGTTCAAAGTGGGGTTACTTTCTATTCGGATAATTTGCTTACGCTTACTGAGGGAACATTAACAACCCTTCATAATGTAACTTTTGTGGACTCTTTATGTTGTTCTTTTGTTGGTGATGGGACAGATGGAACGTTAGGAATTACATATTATGTAGCGACAGATGACTGTTTAATGGTTTATTCGATGGATTATCCCAATAATCCTTCAATTTCGGCAAATATTACTGAAAGAATACTTGGGATTACATGGACAGCACAAACTACTTACACATATGATTCTTCTTCCCATACGGTGGAACCGACATTTACAAATATTGCGTTAAGAGATACAGGCAACATTTCTCCATCTACAAGTGGAACGACAACTGCGACATCCGCAGGAGATTATGAAGTCACAGTAATTGGAATTAATGGCGCTATGGCTGACAATTACCTCTTGCCTGCAAGCGGATTAATTCAAGCTTGGGCTATAGTAAAGAAGTTAATAACTTTAAGTTGGTCTGACATTGGTATCATGACCAATGATTCGGCAGTATATAATACCACTTCTTTTGGTAAGACGTTGTCTGTTTCAGGAGTTGTAACCGGAGATGATGTATATTTGACTGGGAGTATCGAAGGTGTCTTGTTGGTCTCTGATTTGACTTTTACTTTAGGCGTGTCTGGTGCTGTTAGCAACACCTCATATAATTTCAGCGACCAAAATGTGGGTGAGAGAGTTATATCAATTACTGGTCTTGGAACAAGCGGAGATAGTTTGAACTATGAACTTTCTTCTTCCTCGGCCGATTTTGAGATAACTAAAAAGGATATTACCATAACTTGGGATAAAGATATTTTAGCTCCATCATGGACATCTTACTCAGTGGTTTATTCTAAACAATTAAGAGAAGTTATTCCGGAGTACACTACAGGTGCATCTGGTTATTCTGATGGGTTGGTTTATACCACAGATGCTTCTAACTTGAGTTTGACCCCAACTCTTGCTCAAGCAACAGATGCAGGACAGTACACTGCAACAGTTGTTTTAAGCGGAACTCAGGCAGGCAACTATAATATTTCTTCGGGAGCTTCTCAGGTATGGGAGATAACTAAAAAGAGTGTTTCCATAACCATCGAATCTACTGACGCAAATCCTGCCAACTATCTGTTTACATATGATGGCCAAAATCATGGGGTAGAAATTTCCGCTTCAGGAATAATATCGGGTGATTCTGTTCAGTTTGAATACACTATTGGAGCAGGAGTATCCTTGTCAGGAAGCAATCCTTACCTTGCAGTTTCTAAGAACGCAGGCACCTACAGTATTTCTGTTGATGATGTGGCTACTGGAACGATGAATTATTCTCTAAATTCGCCAGCTAGCCAGGGTTGGACGATAGATAAGAGAGAAATTACTTTCACTTGGACCAACTTATCATTGGTATATAACGGTTCTAGCCAAACGGTTACCGCATCAATAACTAATACTGTTGTTGGCGATACTATAGGGCTTTCCTACGTTAATGATGCAACGTATCGAAATTCAGCAACACATGCAGGTAATTATACGGCTAAACTTGATTCTATAACTGGTGCTTCTGCATCAAATTATGAGTTTCCTGTACTAATTACTCAAGCTTGGAGCATATCTGCAAAACCTTTGACTTTCACATGGGTAGATTATAATGGGGCTTCTGATACGATAATTAATGTTATATATGATAGAACGTACTACGGAAAGACACTTACTGTTTCCGGGATTATTGGAGCTGACGTAGTTACGATGACTTTCTCCGCAACTGAAAATGTGTCTTCTACATTTACAAGTGGAAATCAAATTGCAAATAGTACGCCTTATCATTTTTCAGCAATACTAGCCAGAGATGCGGGGTATGCTATAAGTATTACTGGAGTATCTAACTCTTATAATGACTATTCTTTGCCACAAACAGATACTTCGAGATCGTTTACGATTCAAAGAAAGACTGTGGGCGTTAGCTTTGATTATTCCTCTCCGTTTACTTATGACAGAAGTAATCACACGGTTGAAGCTACTATTTCTCTTGTAGAGACCGGGGACACCGTGACATTCACATATGATGTTAGTGGGGCGATAGAATCAGGGAACATTTTGAATATTACAGCAAAGAATGCGGGCTCATACAGATCGAAAATAATTTCTCTAGCTGGAGCAGATAACGCAAATTACAAACTTCCAGTCTCTGGAACTTATCAAGATTGGGTTATTGACCAATTAACAGTTACTATTTCTTGGACAACAACTTTATCCTATGTTTACAACAGCTATCCAATCAGCATTGAAGCTTCTGTTACTAACAAAGGGGATGATACCGTGGTATTAACCTTAAGAAATGATGGGGTTTTAGATGGTGGAAGGATGCAGTATTACACTGCGGTTAACGTTGGTTTATATAAAGCCGTTGTTACTTCCGTAAATAATTCAAACTACACTCTGTCCGGAGTTTCTGCAAATGACCTATACAGAGATTGGACTATAACGAAGGCAGACATAACAAATCTTACCCTCTCGAATGTGAATGTAACATATGATGGGAATAGCCATTCTATCACTGTTCCTTATTCGACAACACAATATGGAGATGCCATCTCTGTAGATTATGAAATTACTCCGTATGGAGGGGTTACTTCCATAGGGAATAGTGCCACAAACGTCCATATTTATTCTGGGGCACCATCATACTATACCGTTACAGCTACAGTTGATGCAGGAGCGAATTATAATCCTATTACATCTCTTGATCCGTTATCTGCGAGTTTAACAATAAATCAAAAAGTGCTTGTTTTTGAATGGGGTAAGTTGGGACTGCTAAATATTGATAATGAAGTAGAATACGATGGAGGATCTCATGGAATAACTTTAGAGGTTACAGGTATTGTTGGCGCTGATGTTGTTGTTTTCACATATGGAATCGTTGATACTCCCAGCTACGATGAGTTGAGCAGTGGAGTTACTGTAATTGCAAACTCTACCGAATATGATATGACCGCTATAAACGTTGGATCATATGGCAGAATTGTTACACAGATAAGTAACACTAACTATGCTTTGCCTGTAAATAATGCTGAGTATTTTGAGATAACTCCTATTGTTGTTACTGTTGACTGGACCGGAGTGACAACTTCATACACTTATGATGGGTCTGCTAAAACAGTCAGAGCTTCAATTAGCGGAATTCTATTGTCAGATATTGCAGATGTTTCCGCTCTTTATGATGAAACGGGTATACCAGTTGATGGTACAGGTGGTGTAGGACGAATTAAGAGGAGCACTTCAACGAACGCAGATGAATATATTTCGATTTTAATTGAACTTACTGGCACTAAGGCAGATAATTATATGTTGCCAGGAAGTGGGTTAACAAAAGAGTGGGATATCAATCCATTATCAGTATCTGTAAGTTGGACAGGTAGTACTACTTATGTATACAACAAATCTTCAAGACAGGTTACTGCAACAATTTCTAACAAAGTTGGCTCAGATAACATTACATTGACATATATTTCAACGGGGACAGTTATAGACGATGAATTGAACGAAAGAACTTATTCGAATTCTGGAATAAATGTAAATCTGTATCGTGCAGAAATTTCTGATCTTGGAAACAGCAACTATACCTTAATAGGGGGGGATGGAGTATTTTTCGATTGGGAAATTACCAAAGCAAGCATATCCAATATTTCCTTAAAGGATGTTACAGTTACATACGATGCCCTAGTCCACCCAATTACACTAAGTGTTAGTGGCTATTCCGATAGAAGTGTGTCTGAAAGCTCTTACGCAACAACAACTCAATTTGGCGATGCTATTACTATTTCATACATGATTACTCCTTATGGGGGTAGTAGCTCTTCGGGGAACAGTGCCACAGACGTACATATGTACTCTGGGTCTTCCTCCTATTACGTTGTAAATGCCTCCATCCCAGCAAGCACAAATTATAATTCGCTTTCAGTTGATGCCAGTCTAACAATTTCTCAAAGGACTATTCAAACTGTCTCCGTTGATGGCGATAAAAATGAGACATATAAAGGGACGGAGTATAGTATTGATGCTACAAAGAGCGATTATACTGATTTAGGGGCTGGAGTAGGACATACCATCACATTATCTCAAACAATTAATGGAATACCTGGTAATAGTGCCTTAAACGCAGGTGTGTATACTGTAGTCACGACTGCAAACGTTATGAATGGTTTGGACATAAACACAAACTATGCGACACTCACGGTAAGTTCAGTATTAACTATTAACAAGGCTGTTGCGGTAAATGCTACAGATGGATCTTCAATATCATATAATTCCGCACAAGTAACATACAATGGTTATCTACGCTTTTTGAATGCAAACAATTCTTCGGCTGGAGATGAAACTTCAGTCTCCTCTTCAGCACTTAATTTGTTAACAATTAAGCCACAGGGATTAGCTCTCACTCCCGAATTCCAAGGGGATGAGATTACCTTGTCATATATGTATGGCTTGGTATTTGGGGTTTATGAAAACATCTATAACGGAGTGAAGGATTCAGACACTTATTATCTTGAACTAACAATTGAGGACCAAAATTATATTACACAGACTTTTAACGCTACTTTGACAATAGACAAAAAAGATTTATCTGACTTAGATGTCAATTTGTACTTAGTTGGATATACTGCAACTTACAATGCACAATTTAGGAGTCTTGGTGTGAACACAATTAATGAGACCAAGTATTCGGCTGACACTTCAGTTGCGCTTCTTGCTTTTGATACAGGAACTGTCGCATATGTTTACACTCAAGACCCTCTTGGTTTTGCTTATGGCGGGACTTGGGATACATTCACTAACAGTATTATAAAAAATGCTGGAACTTATTATATAAAAGCAACAATTACGGGAGGGGCTAATTATATTAGTACTCAAAAATCTGCGTCTGTAATGGTTAACCCCGCAACAATCACGGGCATTACTCTCGCTGGAGGTGGAACATATGTTTATGATGGGACTAATAAAGTAGCTTCGGTATCAGGCACAACAACACAATACTCAGAAACTGTAGGAGTATCTTATGAAACCATTCCATCCGATTATGCATCAAGTGGCATTTATAATGGGGCTAAGAATGCCGGTAGTTATGTGGTCTATGCTTATGTAAATAAATCCTCAGATCCGGGCTATGATGCAAACTACAGCACTCTTAATTTGAATACATCGATTGAAATATCCAAAGCAAATATGTGGAATTCATCTGATGTGGGGGGAGCATTCTACTATAATAATGCCTCTATGACTTATGATAGTTACACTCATTATGTAAATGTTATGTTGACCAATGTAAGCGGGTTATCTTTAAACCAAGTGGCTTCTCTGGCGATTGCTCCATCCACCAATCTTTTATACAACTCGGATACTGCGAATGTGATTTACAAATATAACACTTTGAATAACGGAACTTATCCTAATAACTTTAATGGAACTAAGAATGCTGGAACTTATTACCTGCAAGCGACTTTAAATAATTCAAATTACAATGATGTGATTTTGACAGCAACATTTGCTATTGATAAATATCAGACATCAGCGAATTGGACGGGTACCGGTTCAACTTATACATATAACGGATTTGATCAAAAAACTTCCATTTCAGCCTCATATACTTTGCTACCAAACGACGGGACAACGGAGAGTCTTTCTTTAGAGTACACATATTCCACTGATAGCCTTGGACCATTTACTGGTGTAATAGACTTCATGAATGCTGGATACTATGAAGTCACGGCAGTTGGGTGGAATCCTAATTACGATTTATCTAACACGATAAAGAGTTTAACGATGTTGAAAGCTTCTATAGTTAGATATCTTGTTGATAATTCGGTTTCTTATAACAAAACTACTAGATACATAAGCGCTGGAATTAGTGATTCTGTCCCGGATGTGTCCGCATATGATTTAAATAATACTTCCGACATTAGCCTTCTTGGGAGTGATACTTCAACTATATATTACTATAGTCAAGACTTAGCAGGCTCGTATGTTATTATTGATGGAGAAGCAGTTGCGTATAACCCCGTCTCTCACGATGGGATGACTAGATATTCTAACTTTACTGGCGCTGTTAATGCGGGAAGTTATTCTCTTAGAGCAGTTATTAGTGCGGGATACAATTATAATGTTTGGGACGACACTGCAACCTTAACAATAAGCCCTGTGGAAATTTTGAACATTTCTCTTTCAGGATATACGGGAACTTATGATGGTGGGGAGCACTCTACAACACTAATTAACACAAATGGTGCTGGTATTACACAGTATGGAGATGCGATTTCAGTTCTATATACTATGCTTCCTTTGGATGCAGCTCTTTCATATGGTGGCTTAGACCTAGAAAACCGGGCTCTTAGTGCTGGGGAGTATGCGGTTAACGCCGAAATAACTGTTTCTGGAGGCAACTATATAGACCTTGAATTAGATGCTCAAATTTCTATTGCTAAGGCAACTATGTATAATCTTACCGATACTAGCACAGACTTTTACTTTAATAGTGAAGATGATCCCCTTGATCCTAGATATTATGATGGTTTGACGCATTATATTAATGTGATGATGACAGATGTAAGTGGTTATAATACGGTTAAAGTAAGCTCTATTTCAATATCCCCAGCTAATAACACTTCACATGTGGGAGATAGTGCTTCAGTAGAATACTATTACTCTTTAGTATCTGGCGGGCCGTATTTATCTACTTTTAATGGACAGAAGAATGCTGGAACCTATTATTTAGAAGCCACTATTTCCAACTCAAATTATGTTGAACAATCGTTTGAGGGGACCTTGATTTTACTCCCCTATGAGGCTACAGTAACTTGGGACGGGGAAGACGGAGAATACACATATTCTGGTTTTGAACAAACAAATAGTATCAGCGCAACTTATGAACTGGTTGTTGCCGATGGTGGGACGGACATGCCACTGAATGTCGAATTCACCTATTCGATAGATGGTATAATTCCTTATACAACTGTAGAAAACTTTAAAAATGCTGGCTATTACCAAGTTTCTGTAAACAGCCCAGATTCGAATTATAGCTTTGCTATGACTATCACTTCTCATGATTTAGAAATGGATAAAGCTTTGATCTTGAGATATATGCTTGATAATGCGGTTAACTTTGATAACACTTATCACTTTATTAGTGCTGGAACAAGTGCTTCAGTAGTGGATACATCCTCATACGAAAATGGTACTGAAGTTTTGAATCTGTTAGCAAGTGATACTGCTTCAGTAGTCTATACTTTTACAACTGACCCATCAGGTTTTGGATATCTTGGAACATGGGATCCTTTCAATGGCGCATATAACGTAGGAACATATTATTTAAAAGGTAATATTGATGCTGGCAATAACTACGAATTATGGAGTGACACAGCTACTTTGCTGGTAAATATTGCAAATATTAGCAACATTACTCTTTCTGGATTAACCGTTACTTATGATGGACAAGTTCACACACTAGTTATTTCAGATGATGAGACACAGCATGGTCTAACTGTCCCAGTAAGATACGCAATGTCCCCTGAAGACCTCGCAAATGGCGGCATACTTAATGGTGCAAAGAGTGCTGGAAGTTATACTATATACGCTTATGTAAATGAAGAAGGATTGACAGGGTATAATTCGAATTATAACGAGTTGCCTCTCAATGCAACATTATTGGTTGAAAAAGCTCAAATGTACAATAATACGGATAGCAGTACTAATTTCTACTTCACGAATGAAAGTCTTACTTACGACAGTTATGTATATTATATTAACGTTGTTTTAACCGCTATTACCGATAGCCTTTCTTCAAATAATATTACTACCCTTCCTGTTTCCCCCGCAAATGCAACGGCATACTCCGGGGACCAGGCCACAATATCGTATATGTATTCTTTAATATCAGGTGGGCCATATAATTCAGTTTTCTCGGGGACTAAAAACTCTGGAACCTACTATCTGGAAGCGACTATGTCTAATTCGAACTACATTAGTAATGTTTATACTGCGACTCTATCTATTAGCCCGTTGAGCAGATCTTTAGTCTGGAGTGGAGACCTAGCCACATACACATACAATGGTTTTGACCAGATAGCTAACATAGGAGCCTATTATCAGCTTGTTAACAACGATATAGTTCTGGGTGATGATCAAAATGAACTAGATCTTTCTTCCTCCTTGGGTTATAGCACTGTATCGGGCGGACCTTATTCAGGTGTGTCGACTTTCTTAACAGCGGGTTATTATTTGTTTGAAGCAGCTATGGATGACCCTAATTATTCTTTTGCTACTGAAACTAAGGAGATTCGGATATTCAAGGCAGATATTGAGCTGTATTTTCTTAGCAACAATGTTACCTATAATACCCAAACCCATTATATTAGCGCTGGAACTAGCAATTCAGTGGTGAACACAACAGCTCCTGCGCAGATATCCTTATTTGCAAATGATGTTGCAATGGTCACTTATACTTACACTACCGATCCATTAGGCTTTGATTACAGTGGATTATGGGGATCTTTTGTTGGGGCAGTAAATGCAGGGATATATTATTTGAAAGCGGAAATTTTAAGCGGAGATATTACTAACGGATATACAAACTATAATGTATGGGATAACAAGCAAGCAACTTTAACTATCAATACAGCAGCAATTACGGGTATTTCTCTTTCCGGGGGAGGAACTTATACTTACGATGGACTTGTACATGAAGTATCGCTAACTGGATCCTCCACCCAATATAGTGAATCTGTACCTTATCTATATAGTATGGTCCCGACAGACACTGCTATAGTGTATGGAGGGGCAGTTTATGAAAATAGGGCAAAGAGTGCAGGTTTCTATGTTATCTCTGCGGTGGTAAATGGATCTTCTCAGGATGGCTATAATCCAAATTATAAGACCCTAAACTTGTCTTCCAATCTCACAATAGAAAAAGCTGTTATGTATAACTTTACCGATAGTTCTACTCAATTCTATTTCTTGAATGAGAACATAACATATGATGGAATAACATATTTCATAAACGTAAAATACACCAACATATCCGGCCTTGCAACTAGCAATATTACAACCCTAGATATAAGACCCGCAAATTCTACAACTTTCGCTGGAGATACCGCCCTAGTTGAATATTGGTATACGACTACATTTGGTGGAGCTTATAATACGACATTTAATGGGGTTAAGAATGCAAATACCTATTATTTGAAATCAATTTTAAAGAATGATAATTATATTGAACAGGAATATACAGCCACTTTTGTTATTGATCAATTTGATGCCACCGTTGTATGGGAGGGGTTCTTGGATACTTATACGTACAATGGTTTAGACCAAATCGGGAGTATCGGGGCCTATTACACCTTGGTTCCTGCTGATGTGAGCGGAGGGGAAAGTCATCACTTTGTAACTCTATCTCTTGAGTGGTCCTCTTCTGGGAATGTAGGCACTTACGCTAGTATCGCCGCCTTTATGAGAGCTGGTTATTATATTGCATCAGTTCAAAGTGACAATCCAAATTATAATTTTGTGCATGGTACTCCTACCCAAGATTTGGATAAAGAAATAGTTATTAATAAGGCAAACGTAAATAGGTTTATGGTAAATAATACTTTGACATATGATGGATTTACCCACTATATCAGTGTTGGACCAAGCAGTATTAATCCAAGAGATGAATATGCGACTTCTGGGACCTTATTAGGCGCAGACCAAGCTACATTTACTTATAAATACAAAACAGACCCCAACCCGTTGGTTGATTATATTGACGATTTTTCAGGCAAGAGAGATGCTGGAACCTTCTACCTAAAAGCCTTTTTATCAATCACAGCAAATGACCATGGTGGTTCTGATAACTACATTTCTTGGCCAGATGTTAATAATAGTGAATCTGATATAGCAACATTAACAATTGCGAGAAGACAACTTACAATCAGTCCTACAATTGATTGGAGTAAGATTTATGACAGCACCACTAACTCTCCCAGCTTCAGTGCTTCTAATTTTGTTGTAAATGAATTGAGTGAAGATGAATCAACAACTCATACTGTAACAGGAAGCTACGATAACAAAAATGTGGGAACAAATAAAACAATTATTTTTGATATAAGAGTTATATCCACCAATGAAGTAAGCAATAATTATTATGCATCTTCCGTTAATATCGGTGTAATCACAGTTCATACACTAATAGCTACTGATCCTGTTGAAGGATGGACGATGGTCTATTCTGGATCTAATTATTTCGGAGCTGTTACAAGTTTCGAAGAAACACCTATTTTCCATGGGATATATGATGGCGATAATCTTACCGTTTCAGCTTTCTTTAATACAAAGAATGTAAGTTCTGCTGACACAATTAACTTCAGCCTTTCTGGAACAGACCAAAATAACTACTATATGGCCTCTATTAATTCGGGTGTATCCATTACTAAACTGGATGTAGATGCTTTCTGGGCAGACACTGAATTGGTATATGATGGAACGGTTCGTTCTTCAACCTCATATTTCAATTTGGTGGGCAATGACAGAACTATTGAAAACGATGGAAAGGCAAGCTTAATTGTTATTTTCTACTCTGATGTGAATCATACTCCAGGCAATGAAATTTCTGAGTATCGTAATGCAGGAACTTATTATGCCTTGGCCACAATTAATCCACTCGATCAAGACTTGGGTGCGGAACCATACGTAAATAACTATAATATTACAATTTCGGAAGCTGCAGTAACATGCACAATTGCTCCTATAGCTATAGATATAGATTGGTACGGGATAGAAGGAATCGAGTATGTATATAACGGAGAAGATTTGTTGATTTCCGATATTTACGGAACTATCACAGTAGTAGGAACAGATGTTAATATTGTTGGGAGTGCAACTGCTGAATTATCCCTAGAGGTACTCAAGGGAGGAATTCAAGTTTATGCTAT
>CAYMPR010000018.1:0-20519 GCA_964392385.1 uncultured Christensenellaceae bacterium
ATAAAATGAATGATTTCACTCTTAAGTTGAAGCTTTTACCTGAAAGCAGTGGCGTATATGTCATGCTAGATATTAATAGAAAAATAATTTATATTGGGAAAGCAAAAAACCTAAAAAACAGAGTGAAACAATACTTTCAAGCAGGCAATAAGAATCAAAAAACATTATCCTTGGTAGAGAAAATATATGATTTTGAATATATTGTTACATCCTCTGAAATAGAGGCTCTCGTTTTAGAAAACAATTTAATTAAACTACATAAACCTTATTATAATATTCTACTTAAAGATGATAAAACCTACCCTTATATTAAAATAAATATCAAAGAAGAATTTCCTTCTCTAGAAGTAGTAAGAAAGATTAAAAAGGATGGTAAGTACTTTGGCCCGTATATGCTTGGAGTTTCTGCAAATTCACTACTTGAGCTTATTCATGAAGTTTACCCCATTAGAAGTTGTGTTGGGAACTTTAGTGGGAAAAGGAATCGTGTATGCTTAGAATATCATCTAGGAAAATGCCTTGGTCCTTGCGTAAATAAAGTCGAGAAAAAGGAATATGATGAAGTAATAAAAGAGGTCATCTATTTTCTTTCCGGTGAAGATACATTTGTTAGAAACATACTTACTCAAAAAATTAATTTAGCGATTCAAAATGAACAATTCGAGCTTGCTATTAGATACCGAGACTATATTTTATTACTAGATAAACTAAACAGAAAACAATCTGTGAATATTCCTAAAGATCTTAATGCGGATATCTTTACCTATGCATCAAATGGATTGTTTGGTACCATCAATAACATGTTGGTAAGAGGGGGAAGGCTAATAGGATCTAGTAACACTGGAGTTAGTGAAATAGGTGAAAAAGAGGATATTGTTTCAAGCTTTATAATGCAATATTACGACAACAACCCTATAATCGCTGATGAGATATTCGTCGAGGAAAAGTTAACTTTTATAGATGAACTCTCAAGCCTACTTTCTGCGAAAAAGGGAACAAAAACAATAGTTTCAATTCCTGTAAAAGGCGTTAAAAAAGATTTAGTTGATTTATCAAAAGAAAATGCAAAAGAGTATTTAGAAAAGAGTATAACGCTTATAAAAAATAAAGAGGCCATGACAATAGGAGCAGTTGAAAAACTTGCTTCATTACTAAATATCCAGGGATTTTTGCAAAGGATAGAATGTTTTGATATTTCCAATATTAGTGGAACTAACAAGGTTGCAAGTATGGTCGTTTTTATTAACGGAGAGCCACAAAGAAAACTTTACAGAATGTTTAAAATACGTTCAGTAGAAGGGAGTAATGATTTTGCTTCGATGAGGGAGGCTGTTTCTAGGAGACTGAATGAGCTTAAAAAAGGCGAAGACAATAGCTTTTTAAACAAGCCAGATTTGATTATTGTGGATGGTGGGAAGGGCCAAATATCAGCAGTATCTGATTTGATAATTAGCCAAAATATAGGATTAATTGGACTTGCAGAAAGAAATGAGGAGATTTATAAAGCAAATGAGAGTGAACCAATTATTTTATCAAAAGACAATGTTATATTAAAATTATGTCAAAGAATTAGGGATGAAGCTCATAGATTTGCTATTAATTATCATAAGAAACTTAGAGATAATTCTATGATAAGGTCTGAGCTAAAAAACATTAAGGGAATAGGCGATAAAAAAGCTATCTTGCTTTTAGATTACTTTAAAACTGTAGCAAAAATATCTGCTGCTCCAATAGAAGAATTACAAAAAGCTAAAGGGATTAGCCTAAAAGATAGTGATAATATATATAAGTATTATCATTCTAAAGAGTAAGGATAAAAAATGAAATATAAACTATTTATTGCAGATTTTGATGACACTACCGTAGGAGATGATTTAGTAATTAGTCCAGAAAATAAGGTTGCAATTCAAACCTATGTAGAAAAAGGTGGCATTTTCTCTTTTTGCACAGGAAGAATGATAGAAGGAATAATTCATTATGCAAGAGAATTAAACTTAAAAGGGGAAATTATTGGCTATCAAGGAGCAGAGGTTGCAGATATTGAGACAGGTACAATCAAATACAGACATGCAATCCCTTCTAATACAGCTACAATTATATGTGAATTTTTAGACAAACAGAATTGGTATTATCAAATATATGATAATGGTAAATTTTTTGTAGAAAAAGATACAGAAAAAGCAAGGCTTTATGAAGCGTTAACTGGGGTGAAAATGAACGTTACGGGGATGAGCCTTTCCAAATATGTCCGCATGTTTAAAGTTAGCCCAGTCAAAATAATGTTAAGAGTTAATGAAGAGGACCGAGAAAAAATAATTACAGTTCTAAAAGAAAAGTTTTCAAACCTGGTAAAAATCAATTTTTCAAAAAGATACTTGATTGAGATAATTGATATAAATGTGGATAAAGGCATAGCAGTAAAAGAAATGGCCGATAGACTTGGAATAAAAAAAGAAGAAATTATATGTATAGGGGACGCACTAAGTGACGTGCCGATGATTAGATTTGCTGGACTTGGGGCATGTGTAGCTAATGGAAGTGAAGAGGCCAAAGAAGCTGCAGATATTTTGGTCCCATCATGTGGTGACAATGGTCTAGCATACTTATTGATTAATTATGGGATGCTAGACTAGATAATACCTATATTGATATGCACTGAAAGTTAACTATAGATTAGGGTTATTTATATTGCGTTTTTTCTTTCTAGTATAAAATTGTCAAAAGAGAAATTCATTACTCTATGGGAGAAATTTTATCTACTATTTTTACTTTTTGGGGTCCTAAAATTTTTTCTATTTTGACTTTAGCATTATTTAAATTTGACACCAAAACTCCCGTATCATATATTTTACCCTTATATTGCATAAATACTTCTCTATCTCCAGGGGATAACTTTAGAACGTCAACGATTCTATCATACTTACCTTTATCTTCTTCATCTATTAAGAAGTATATAGCCTTTCCATCCTCCATAAAGTCAAAAGTCTCTTCACTATCGTATGAGACCTCCCAAGGAGTAATTTTATTGGCATAAATTTTTGGTTCATTGTCTTTAAATGAAAGCTTGCCGTTGATTTTTATAATTTTTTCTTCTGCTAGAAAATCCTTGCATGCTTGAAGCTGTCGATCATAAATTATGACTTCAATTGTATCGTATAGGTCTTCAACTTTTAGTATTCCTATTTCTTTTCCATCTTTAGTACGTTTCTTTTGGAAAGAAGAAATTATACCTCCTGTGGTTATATTCATATTATCAGTAAGAGGCGATTCCTGTACTGCTGAAGTTTCCTCGTCCTCTGTAGTAACTTCCGGTTCACTATCTTGAGAAGAAGATTGAATCATAGAAGTGTTGAAATTAAACTGCTCAAATTCTTTTTCTAGCCCCGAAAGAGGATGGTCTGAGATGTAGATTTTTAACATCTCTTTTTCTTTTGTTAATTTAAATTGCTTATCATATTCTTTAACTTTTTTATACTTAAAAGTTGTTTCTAAATTATCTCCTAGAATACTAAACATATCTTGTTGGCCACTTTCTAGAGATTTTTTCTCTGATGTTACATTGGCTATAATATTTTCATAATTTGCCATTAGGGTTGCTCTTGATTCTTTAAAGGAGTCAAAAGCTCCACCTAGTATTAGACTCTCTAGAGAGGACTTGTTTACAAATCTTGAATCAACTCTCTTAACAAAATCATATAATGATTTGAAAGGCCCATTTTTACTTCTTTCGGTTATTAAATAATCTTCAGTAGCTTTCATCCCAACATTTTTTATACATCCAAGTCCATACCGAATAGCACCATTTTCAGGGGTAAAAAATGAGCTTGATTTATTAACATCTGGTGAAAGTACTTTGATATTCATGCTTTTAAGAACTTGCATGTATTTTTTAATGTCATCAGGCTTATCAATTCTATTATTGACAACAGCAGCCATATAATCAACAGGGTAATAATATTTATAGTAAGCAGTTTGGTAAGATAAAACAGCATATGCCGCAGCATGAGATTTGTTAAAAGCATACTCTCCAAAATCCTTCATCTCATCCCATATTTTTTTTGCAATTTCCTCGCTTATATTATTGTTAATACACCCAGGTGTTTCAGACAAGCCACTATCATTAAGTATTAAATTATTGTTTTTATCCCTTTTGCCATGGATAAACATTTGCTCTTCCTTGGGTAGTTTATCTAGCTTTTTTTTGCTAAATATAGCTCTTAGATTGTCTGCTTGAATAGCGCTATATCCCGCTAGCTTTCTTGATATAGTCATTGCCTGTTCTTGATAAATCATGATTCCGCTAGTTAAATTTAATATTGGCTCCAAGTCTGGATGTTTGTAAACTATCGCACTAGGATTTCTCCTGTTTTCAAGGAAAACGCCTTTGTTTTTCATTGGACCTGGTCGATATATTGATATTCCAGCAGTTATATCTTCAATATTTTGGGGCTTGAAGCTAGTCATGAAGCTTTTCATTCCCCCACCTTCAAGTTGGAAAACAGCATCCGTACTACCTTGTCCAATCATATTGTAAACTTCTAAATCATCATAGCCTATCTTGTTGAAATCAACATCCATACCAGTTGACCGCTTAACTGAATCATGTGCCATTTTAATATCTGTAAGAGTCATCAAAGCAAGAAAATCCATTTTAAGTAGACCTAGTTTTTCCACTTCACCGTTGTCAAATTGTGTAGTAATTTCCTCATTGTTTTTTGCAAGAGGGATTGTATCAATTGCCTTATTTTTGTAGATAACTACTCCAGCAGCATGAATGGATGAATTCTTGGGCATTCCTTCGACCTTCATAGCAATATCTAGTATCTTTTTGTAGCTATCATTATTTTTGTATAAATCTATAAGAGTTGGCACATTACAAGTTGATAGGGGATTTAATAAATCTTGGATGTGTATTTCCTTGTCCTTTGGGCCAAAAAAGGGGATTTCTTTTGTAATTTTGGAAACATCTTGAAAAGGAAGCCTATAAACTCTAGCTACATCTTTGATTGCACCTTTTTTTTGCATAGTATTAAAAGTTACAATCTGAGATATATGGTCTTCTCCATATTTTCTTTTAACATACTCGATAACTTCGCCCCTACGGTTATAGCACAAGTCTATATCGAAATCGGGCATGGATAATCTAGATTTATTTAGAAATCTTTCAAAAAATAGATTGTGTTTTATCGGATCAACAGCGGTAATACCAATGGAATATGCAACTAAACTACCTACTCCACTTCCTCTACCTGGTCCAACAGGGATGTCTTGGCTTTTTGCCCAAAAAATAAAATCCCAAACAATTAGATAATATTCTGCAAAACCCATTTCAATAATTGTTTGAAGCTCAGTATTTGCGCGCTCTATATACTCTAAAGGGATTTCTTTTCCACACTTTACGGCTAATCCTTCAAAAGTTAGCTTTTTTAAATATTCAGCAGCCGTCAAGCCATCGGGGCAACTAAAATTAGGTAACTGATATTGGTTAAATTCAAAAGTAACGTTGCATTTTTCGGCTATTTCATTTGGAGTTTCGATAGCTTGAGGGCACCAAGAAAACAACTTTGCCATTTGGTCTTTATTCTTTAAATAGAACTCCTTATTGGGGAAATGCATTCTATTAATATCATCAATATAACTTCCAGTTTGAATGCAAAGAAGGGCGTCATGCATTTCTGCATCATTTTCCTCGATGTAATGAACATCATTTGTAGCTACACATTTTACTCCAATCTCTCTTGCAATTTGCACTAAGAGTGGGTTTACTCTTTTTTCTTCTTCTAGGTCATGGTTTTGA
This sequence comes from uncultured Christensenellaceae bacterium, assembly GCA_964392385.1. Classification (GTDB taxonomy): domain Bacteria; phylum Bacillota; class Clostridia; order Christensenellales; family DTU072; genus MWEH01. The sequence continues at coordinate 5,798 of CAYMPR010000018.1, forward strand.
AGTTCAATATAAAAATCGCCATCGTCAAAGAGAGATTTGAGTTTTAATGCATATTCTTTTGCGCCTTCGTAATCACCTAATAGTAGGAGTCTTGGGATCCCTCCTGCAATACAAGCGCTAAGACAAATCAAGCCGCCAGAATATTTTTTTAATATATTCCAATCAATTCGTGGCTTACCATAATACATGCCTTCTATAAATCCGATTGAATTTAATCTACTTAGATTATGAAAACCATCATTATTTTTTGCGAGTAGAATTAAATGATTGGCGGATTTCTCGGCTTGATTTTCAATTGTTTTATTAAAACGATCTTCAACCATATAGCATTCGCAGCCTATTATTGGTTTTATCTTATTGCCAAGACAAGCATTATAAAATTTGATTGTTGCATACATGTTACCGTGGTCTGTCATGGCAATAGCGGGCATGTTTAATTGAGCAGCTGTTTCAACTAGACGCGACACAGGGGCTGCTCCATCAAGTAAACTATATTCTGTGTGGACATGGAGATGAATGAAGTTAGTATCAGGCATTATTTCCTCCAATAGCAAATTTAAATGCTATGAAAATTTGTAAATCTTATTTAATATTTTCTTCAGAAAGAGAAATTAATTTGCGCATTCTGTGGCTTATACAGCTTTTTGAAACATTTCCTAGATGCACACCTAGTTCGCTTAGAGATAGTTCAGGGTATTCAAGCCTTGCAATAGCAAGTTCGCGAAGATTTTCATCAATTTCATCAAGGCCAATATTATCTAAGATGTTTTCAATAGCCTTGATCTGCTTAACTGATGCTCCAACAACCTTGTTAATGTTAGCTAAATTACAATTTCTGCCTCTATTGCTATTATTGCTTGCTTCCCTAAATAAAATTAGATCTTGTAGCTGGAATAGGGTATTAGAGGCACTAGTAGCTGCTAGAAAATCAGATATCATTTCTGCATCCTTAATATACACTGAATATGATATATTCCTTTTTCTAATCTTTGAGTTAATCCCAAAACTTAACAATAGATTTGAAATATCTTGCGCCAATTTTTCGGAATAAACTTTCATTTCCAAATAATATCCATTCGAGGATTTTGTTTTATCCACTTCTTTAGTTTTTGGTGTTGAAAGAGTCCCTGTTGACAAGAACAACCCCTTTATGAGCGATTTTTTGCAACACTCTTTTGTAAATAATTCAGCTGGGAGACCTTCTTCAAATTTAGGAGGTTCTAAGCCAGAAAATCCAAGTTTTTCAAGTATGATTTTAGATGTTTGTTCTTCCATTAGAACTTCAAAAACTTTTTGATTTTTTTTTGCAAAAGTTATTTCTTTAACTACTGATGAAATTGGTTGAAGAGATAGAGAGGAGATAATTGAAGTACACTTATTTATTAGTTGTTCATCTGAACTTTCAAGGCCTATTCCCCATTGATTAAACCTAATATTGATAAATCCAATTCCCCTAATAACTCCATAGAGGAAAGCTTCAATACAGCAAAACTCGTTTGATAAGGAAGATAATATTTCCGCTCTTGCTTTTTCAATAATACTCATTTTGCCTCAAAAATATTTGCTTAAACCAAAAAAATATTACAATTTTTAGCTAAATAAACTAATATAGAATTTACCATAATTTAGGCTTCTAGTCAACTTACATTAAAACCGTAAAAAAGAAGAAATGCAGGTAAAATCAAACAAGAGTGACATATTTTTAAAATATCAATCCTATAAATATTAATAGTCCCGAAACAGTCACAAAGAGTAAATTAATGGATAAGCTTCTTGAAATCATATCAATTTTGTGCTTGTAACAAAAACCATCGTGAGAAGTATTTTTCGGTTAATAATCTTGCCAAGTCATTCCGCTAAAAATATTACTTTGAGGATATGCAATAATAAATCTCAAATAGCGATAAGTAAATACATAATTTTGATTGTGAAATTATTTTGAAATAATCTTATTAGCAACTACACTATGATATAATATCTATTATTGAACAAAAATTATTCCTAAAGGGTAAAAAATATTTAATGGAAAGGTTATTCAAAAAGAAAACAATTTTTTTCTTCTTATTTTTCATTATTTGTATAATTGCAAATATTGCTATTTGCAGCGATGTGATAATTGAGAAAGCTTATGCCGCGGATTTACCTTTAATTGAGGTTGATACTGAAGAATGGGCAGCAAAAGTCACGGTAAGTATTTCTTATCCTGAAGCTTTATCTCAAAAAAGATATAAGATTATTAGAAATGGTGTTGAAGGCGAGTTTATAAATTATGTTACTCCTTTTGATATTGTAAATGAAGGAGAAAACACAATTAGGGCATATTACTCTGATACTCAATATGTTTCAAGGATTATTTCTAACGTTGATAAAACGCCTCCTACTGTACCCACTATTACAATAGATGTGAATCTAAATTCCACTAGAAATATTGTGGTTTTAGTTCAGTCTTCAGACACTAAAAGTGGAATAAATGCAGTTAGGGTTCTCCCATATGATTATCCTCTAGTTAAAATAGAGGGAGGATATGAAATTGATTTAACGCAGAAGACAATGGGCGAAAATTTCGCTATCGAGGTTTCCGATGCAGTAGGTAATAAAAGAGTATCTTCTACCATGTACTATTCAGTATATAATTTTGTAGATGAAATAAGAGAATATTCAAATATTTACAATGAATTAGGAGATGGAACACAATATACAGTAGCTAGATGGGCTGAGATAGTTTCTAAGTTTTCTGCATTAGAAATGGCATTCAAGGCGCCAATAATTGATAGCTCAGAGGTTAACGCTCTAAAGCTTCAAATAGATGAATTGTGCTTAGGTGAATTTGAGTATTCCATTTTAATCGTTGAAACCCTTATTGGAATGGATAGCAATATTACTTATGCATTAACGCCAGAAAACTTAAGTGCGCCGCTTGGAAGCAAAATTGTGCTAGAAATATCAAATTCACTTTTTACTACTGAGGAAAGAACTACATATGAGCAGATGTTAAAGACATTATCTGGGTATTCTAAAATTAGAGTGTTTGCAATAAATTTGGAACTTAAAGAAAAAGGCGGTGAAAGCGTGACGCTAGATGGAACTATGAATATCGAGTTTCTTCTCCCATATGGGTATAATGAGATTAAGTTTTATGATTTAGAAGATGGTATATTTACCGAGGTTCAGCTTGCCGTTTCTTCTGGTGGGAGGAGCGCAAGAGTAGAATCAGATGGGGATTTCTTTATAGTGGCTCAAGCTGAGGATGCTCAAGAGCAAGCAGGATATATAATAGGGGGGAAGTTATATTCTTATGGTTTATTTTATGGTACGATAGGTGGAATTTTAGGACTATTAATAATTGCATTTTTTACGACATACTTACTTATCCATAACAAAGACAAACTTTCTGCCAAAAAACTAATTTCTAAAATTAAACGAAATAATCTTGAAAGGAAAAAAAATAAAAAGCTATAGCGTAAAGATCACGATTTTACTAAGAAAAAGTACCAATAAAAAATCCCCTTTTAAGGGGACTTTTCGGTTTATTAAGCTATTTAAGTTATATTATTCGCACCATAAGAATTCCATCAGCATCAGATAGTTTCTCAATGTCTAGTTCTTGGCATGAATCAACATCGGTAAAAGCGTAGCCTAAGCTACCTCTTTCTGCATGATATAGGGGTTTCCCATTGGCTATTTCTTTTATTGTGTTAATTGCAGTTGAACCTGAATTGTATACGATAGAAATCCTTGTTCCACTTTCACGTTTTGCGGATAGGTTTGGAAAGTTTACGCTGTTTTTCACATTGCCATTTTCCAAGAAGTCCTTTAATTGTTGTGCTGCCATAACTGCACAATTATCTTCCGATTCTTCAGTAGAGGCACCTAAATGAGGTATTGCGATAATACCCTTTTTGTTAACGGAGTCATCAGTAGGAAAGTCGACAACATATTTGCGTAATTTCCCATTTTGCAAAGCAGCAAAAATATCGGAATTAATAGCAAGTTCTGCTCTTGACATATTGATTAGAATTGCTCCATCTTTCATGAATGTAATGCTTTGTTTATTAATCATTCCTTTGGTTGAGTCAATTAACGGGACATGGAATGTAATAATATCTGAGTTTCTGTAAAGTGAATTAATATCGCTTACAAAATTTACTGAGCAAGTAAGCATGTCTTTTGCTGCTTGAGAAAGATAAGGATCATATCCCATAATATTCATACCTAATTCAGAACAGCTATTTGCAACTTTTGCTCCAATAGCTCCAAGTCCAACAATACCTAGTGTTTTACCTGCTAGCTCAGTGCCTACAAAAGGTTTTTTCCCTTTTTCGACAAGGGCAGGAACTTCTTCCCCCTTTCCTTCAAGTGTCTTAACCCATGAAGTCGCTTCATCAATATTTCTGCAAGCCATCAGCATACCGCAAATAACTAGTTCTTTTACACCATTTGCATTCGCTCCAGGTGTATTAAAAACCACAATACCTTTGTCTGACATTTCTTCAACTGGTATATTATTTACTCCTGCACCAGCTCTTGCAACTGCAAGTAAATTATCATTTGTTTGAAGCCCTTGCATCTTAAAAGACCTTACAAGAATTGCATCGGGATTATCTGCCTTATCCGAAACAGAGTAATCCTCGCTTAAAACATCAAATATTTTATCGCTAATAGGATTAAGTGTTAAAATTTTATACATTTATTTATTCTCCACTTCAAACTTTTTCATAAAATCTATGAGTGTGTTAACGCCTTCTACAGGCATTGCATTATAAATGCTTGCTCTCATTCCACCAAGTATGCGATGACCTTTTAAAGAAACCAAGCCATTTTTTGTAGCCTCTTTAACAAATTTTTCATCAAGAGCATCGTTTCCTGTAACGAAAGGAATATTCATTAGAGAGCGATCTTTTTTCGCAACTGGGTTACTAAACATCTTGCTGTTGTCTAAGTAATCATATAGTAAAGCGGCTTTATGTTCATTAATTTTTTGCATCTCAGCAATTCCACCAAGCTTTTTTAGCCATCTAAATGTAAGCATAGCCATATATATGGTAAAACAGGGTGGAGTATTGTATAAGCTACGTTCTTTTGCATGAGTTTTATACATTAACATGGTAGGGCAAAAAGGCATCGGCTCTCTATCAAGTAAGTCTTTACGAATGATAGCAATAGTCACTCCAGCAGGAGCAATATTTTTTTGTGCTCCAGCATATATTAAACCATAATTTTTAACATTGATTACTTCGCTAAGAATGTTTGAAGATGCATCTGCAACAAGGGGGCAGGAGACTTTTGGCAATTTTGTATATCTAGTTCCAAAAATAGTATTGTTTTGTGTGATATGAACATAATCAAGATTATCTCTAAATTTTAATGAATCAACATCGGGAATATATGTATACTTTTTATCTTTGCTACTAGCTACCGCCACGGCGTCTATATATCTTGATGCTTCCTCGAAAGCTTTATTTGCCCAATTGCCAGTAAGGATATAATCAGCTCTCTTATTTACGCTTAGATTAAGAGGAACCATTGCAAACTGAGTGCTTCCTCCACCTTGTAAAAATAATACTTCATAATTTTCATCAATGCCCATTAGCTCTCTAAGTAAATTTTCGGCTTCTATTTGGATATCTTCGTAAACCTTTGATCTATGACTTAATTCTGTTACGGACATTCCGCTACCATTGAAATCCAAAAAATCACGTTGTGCTTCGAGCTTAACTTCCTCGGGCAATACACTAGGTCCAGCTGAAAAATTGAAAACCTTCATAAAAACCTCCCAAAAAATTATGAAACAATTATACAACTGCTAGCATTTTTTTGTCTATTAGATACAACATGTTGGATTGACTGAATTTTTATCACCTACTTATCCCATTCGTATGTTTTTAAAAGCTAAAAATGATTTGATTTCAATTGGTAGCCCCGACATCTAATAATTATGGGTAGATATAATTTCTAAAAGCCAGTTGGTAAGTCCATAAGGTTGTCATTTCTGTCCTTAAAATGTATAATCTATCAATAAGTAAAATATAATAATTTAGGAGAAAATATATTGGCAAATAGATTAAAAATAGTGTTTCTTGGTGGAGTAGAAGAAATAGGTAAAAACATGACTGTATTTGAGTATGCAGATACGGCTATAATTGTAGACTCTGGACTTGGTTTTCCAAATGGCGAAACTATGCCTGGAGTAGACTTCTTAATTCAAGATATTTCATACTTAAGGACCATAAAAGAAAATATTAAGGCAATTTTTATTACTCATGGACATGAGGACCATATAGGTTCGTTAGCCTTTGTTTTAAAAGAAATTAAGGTTCCAGTTTATGGCTCATCAATAGCTATGGCATTTTCGGAAAATAAGATAGTTAGACGGGGTAATTTATCTAAATACAAATTAAACGTGATTGATAACCACTCTATTATAAAAGTGGGATGTTTTGAAGTTGAGTTTGTTAGAATTACTCATTCGATAGCTGGGGCTTATTCCTTATCAATTACTACACCAGCTGGAGTGGTTTTTTTCACTGGCGATTTTAAAATTGATCACACACCAGTTGATGGGAAAGTTGCGGATTTAGCAAGAATTGCGGAAATAGGCTCTAAAGGTGTTCTCCTTTTAATGCAAGATAGCACGAATGTAGAACGTCCTGGATATAGTATGAGTGAAAGTAAAGTTGGTAAAAGCCTTGAGTCGGTTTTTAATGACAATAAAACGCAGCGTATTATTGCAGCCACCTTTTCTTCAAACATACACAGAATACAACAAATAGCCGATTGTGCAATAAAACAGGGAAGAAAGATTGCATTTAGTGGCAGAAGTATTATAAATACAATTGGAATAGCACAAAAACTTGGAGAAATTTTTATTGACCAAGATAATGTTGTCGATGTTACTAACACAAAAAATATTCCAGACCACAAGCTTTGTATTATAGCAACTGGAACCCAAGGTGAAGAAACTAGTGCTTTAACAAGAATGTCTACTGATGGATTCAAAAATATAATTATTGGTGAGAATGACACTATTATCCTCTCTGCAAGCCCAATTCCTGGGAATGAAAGATCCATTCATTTTGTTATGAATAATTTGGCAAAAAAAGGCGCATCCCTCATTTATGAATCGTTAAGTGAGATACATGCTTCAGGTCATGCTTGCATGGAAGAATTAAAATTAATGATGGCTCTAACTAAGCCCAAATATTTTATCCCAGTGCATGGCGAATATAGGCATCTAAAAAAACATGCTGAACTTGCGGAATTGATGGGTATCCCTAAAGCCAATATATATATACCTGAACTTGGAAGTGCAATCGATGTAAGTAAAGGCGGAATTCGGAAACTCCCCAGTGTACAAGCTGGCGCCGTAATGTTAGTAGGTGATATAGAGAGTGATGAAGAGCATATTGTAGAAAGAAAAAAACTTGCCGAAGATGGAATCGTTATAGTAGCCCTTTCTTTATCTAGGATAGGGGAGCCAAAACTAGATATTGATATTATCAGCAAAGGTTTAACTGTGCAAAGTGCAATTGAAGATGAGATACTAGCGACACTACAAACTAAATTTTCAGCGGGCGAATATAGGAATATGATTCAAGAAGATGTTTCTCAACTAGCTAGAAAAATTATTACAAAGATTTTTTATGCAAAACAAAAAAGGTGCCCTGTAATAATTCCAATTGTTATGTTAGAATAAACCTAAATTAAGATATCATTCTTTTCGACTCTAAAGCATACAATAGTATAAATTAAATGTTTATTTTGGGATAAAAAGAGGGAATAGATTGAGAGAAAAGGGAAAATATACAAGGATAAGAATAGAGTTTTATTCTCCATATAGGGACTAGTTAACGATGAAAGGTAAAAAGACAATTATTATATTTACTGAATCAGAGCGAGCTATTAATGCAACAGCATTAAAGGAGTGCTTACTAGGTATTGATCCTACGATTATTGTAATAATCATTGATGTTATGGAGCTTAGGAACCGTGCCCTAGTTGATTTTGTTTCTACAATTTTGACAGTCAATATCAATATAGAAAAAATTGAGGCTAAGCTAAAAAAACGTATAGCTTATACTAATATTGACAAGATTACCGAACCTGACTTGACTATAAAACAAACGGCTTCATATAAAAATATGGAAAATATTATCTTGCGTTACACGCCAGATTTGGTAATTAACATAGGCACTGGAGCAGTAGTTGAAGAATGTGCTATTAGAAAGAAATTAGGTATGGGTTTTAAAGTAATAACCTTTGTAGACGACTATGTCCTTAACAAGAATCTTATTTATGAGTATGTTGATGCATATCTAGTTGAAAATATGGCTATTAAGACTGATTTAGTCAATTCATATGTTAAAGAAGAAAAAATATTTATTTCTGATATTCCATACATGAAAGTGTTAAAAACTAAGAATAAAAATGCCGAGTTAGTATCCTCTTTCAACTTAGAATCACGTCTTCCAACACTATTACTGGTTGTTGCACCAAACGATAAAGATGAATATAAATGGCAGATAAGTACAATTGCAAAATACAAGACAAAATACAATATTTTTGTATTTGTTTATGAGAACAAGGAAGCTATATCCGCTGCTACTTGTCAAGATTTAAAAGTATTTACTGACATTAATCAATTAAACTCACTTTACGAGATTACGGATATATTAATAACTTGTCCTTATTCAGCGCTCATCGAGCCTGCTTTTTTCAAGGGGAAACTGGTTGCACTTTCTAAACACAATAATATGCTCGAAAAAAAGGTCTTTGATTTTTTGTGTGACAAAACGATACCTTGTGAAAACGAACAAAGACTAATTTATTTTTTAGACAAATATCCAAGGCCTGATTATGAAGAGAAAAGGAAAAGGGGTACAAAAACAATTGTTAATGACCCTGCAAATGTATTAAAAAAATTTTTATAATTCTTTAGAAAATAATCTATCAATGTTAAAAACAGATATTTGATATTTGTTTGTAATTGTCGTTTTGATATATAGCAACAATTGAAATTCAATGTTGCTGAAATTTGAAAAATTAAGTATTGGCTATTACATTTCTTTTCTATCGGTTAGAGCTTTTGAAAGAGTAATTTCATCGGCGTACTCAATCTCACTTCCCATAGGTAGGCCGTGAGCTAGTCTAGTTACTTTTATCCCAAGTGGTTTAATCAAATTTGCTATATAAACAGCTGTCATTTCTCCGCCGATATCTGAGTTTGTCGCTATTATTATCTCGGTGATTCCATGCAGCCTAGACACTAGTTCTTTAATCCTAATGTCCTCAGCACCGATTCCTTTTTGAAAATCTAGAGTCCCATGCAAGACATGATATAAGCCATTATATACCCCCGTTTTTTCGAAAGCAGAGATATCTTTGGGTTCTTTAACAACGCAGATTATATTTTGCTCAGCAGTCAAACACCTTTCACAAACATCAGTTTCAGAATAATTTCCGCATACAGAACAAAAGTGGACCTTATCTTTTGCATCCCTAATTGCTTCAATAAAGGATTCCAGTTCATCTTCGCTCATGTCTATAATGCTATAGGCATACCTAGTTGCTGTTTTTAGTCCTACAGCAGGAAGATTTCTAAATTCTGCAATCAATCTTGATAAAGCTTCAGGTAAAAGCATTACAATAAGCCTCCTGCTTGACCAAGAGGTCCCATAATTCTATCGTGTTCCTGTTCAACTAAAACAGAAGCTTCATTAAAAGCTGCAATTATTAAGTCTTCAAGCATTTCTACATCATCTGGATCCACCGCTTCAGGAGAAATCTTTATTGAGGAAAGCTTTCTATCACATGTCATTACTACTTCTATCATTCCTCCACCAGAAGTTGCTACCACTTCGGTTTCAGCAAGTTCTTCTTGTGCCTTCAAAAGATCTTGTTGCATTTTTTGAGCTTGTTTCATAAGTTGTTGCATGTTTGGGGTAGAAGAACCACCACTACCACCATAACCACTAAATTTTCCCATAAATTGCCTCCAGATAGTTTAATTAATTGTTGTTATTAAAAGTAATTTTCCCATTAAAAATATCCTTTAAATATTCTTTTTGTTCAGTAGTCCTTGGGTCAGAATTATCTTTAAACTTAAGAACTTCAAGGGAAAATTTATCTTCTCCTAAAGCCATTAAAACATCACTTATTTTCTTTTTTGCAGTATCTTTTGATAATATAGAATAATATCCATTATTTTTGGGAGTAATAAAAAATTTATTTTCTTGAATGTGGTAATTATCAACTTCTGCTAACGCCTTATATACAAAATCAAAAGAACCATAAGTCGATCTAAATTTTTCAATTAAACGGCCCATTAAATTCCTTTCCTCTGGAGTTATAGGAATTACATTATTGCCAGCCACTTCAATGGGGGAATTTGCTTGGATAACATTAGTATCATTACTATTTAAATCAATCACTGGAGCTTTAGAGATTACACTAAAAAATGCACTATTTGAATCAATGGGTGTTTTAGTTTCATCAGTTTGAGAAGTTGAAACTGAAGAATTGGTGTTTAGAGAGTTAGATTCAACTATTTCTGCATTAATCGGGGATACCAATACATTTGGTTCTTTTGATTTTTCATCATTAAACCGCTTGGATTGTGTTTCATTATTTAAAACTGGAGAAGCAATACTTTTGTCCTTTATTATATTTTGTTCGGATGAAATATTACCTATGTTATTTTCGAGTCGTTTTTCAAGAGCCGTAATCCTAGAAATATATGCCTCTGGTCCTTTCTCGGTATATAGTTCAGCAGCTTTAATAAGATTTGCATCAAAAACAATTTTTTGTTGAGAGCTATATCGAACTGAATTTTCCGCAAGTGCCAAGATATCAAGAATTCTTCCAAGTCTATAATTGTCTTGCGAGAAAACAAGTTTTTCCGCATTTTTTCTGTCTATTTCAGAAAAAGAATTTTTATAATCACGAATGTTTTTAATTGAAATAAGTTCGCGAAAATACTCAGATAATTCCTTATTAAAAATTTCTATTCCTTTACCTCTTGAATAAACAGTTGAGGTAATCTCTAGAATCTTTCCAATATCTGAAGTTAGTATTGCTTTTGCAAGATCATATAGTGTTGAAGTTTCAGATGAGCCAAGGACTTCTAAAACGTCTTCAAGTCTCAGCTTTAAAGGTGCATAAGACATACACATATCTGCAAGAGAAAGGGTATCTCTAACACTTCCTTCTCCGTGAATGGCTATTTGTTCTAATGCCTTTTTATCGAATTTATAATTTTCCATTTCAAAAATTTTAGCTAAATGGTCAACTAGTTCTGTAACTGGCACTAATCTAAAATCAAAACGCATACATCTTGAAAGAATGGTTGATGGTAACTTATTTACTTCTGTAGTTGCAAGAATAAAAATAGCATGTGAAGGTGGCTCTTCAAGTGTTTTAAGCAAAGCATTAAAAGCAGAACCACTTAGCATATGAACTTCATCAATGATATAAACTTTGTACTTAGCAATAGCAGGGGGAAATTGAATTTTTTCCCTTAGATCTCTAATGTCATCTACGCTATTATTACTTGCTGCATCCATTTCAATAACATCAAGATTACTTTCTTCTGAAAGAGATAAGCATACCTTGCATTTATTGCAAGGAGAGCCATTTTCAGGGGAAAGACAATTAAGAGCTTTGGCAAAAATTTTAGCAGAGCTTGTTTTACCTGTACCACGAGTACCCGTAAAAAGATAAGCATGTGTTAAAGACCCTGTTTTAATTTGATTTACTAGGGTAGTTACAATGTGTTTTTGCCCGATGACCTTTTCCCAAGTGTCAGGACGATATTTTCTATATAAAGAAATATGTTGTGCCATAAATTTTATTATACCATCTCAATAATTTTCTTACAATTGCATATAAAAAAGAATTTTTGGGCTATTCTAAAACGTGTCATAAATATTAGCTTTTAAATGTAAAATTATTACTTTCCATAAACTTAGCAAAAGCCAGATTACCTTTCTCAGTATTTTTAAATACAGCAGTTGTCTCTAATATTGAGATGCACATAGAATTAATAAAAGATGTGACTGCAATATTTGCTGCATCTTTTGAAAGATTTATTCCATGATCGTTAGCAAGTTGCATAACCATACCTAAATGCTTGCATAAAGGATGTGAATCAACACTTATTTCGGCAAAATTTAAGGGCTTTTCGCCAGTTAAAATATCTATCAGCATATCAGTTTCCGCCTTTAACCTGCCTGGCAATATAAAAAGGCCCATAGCTTCAATTAACCCAATGCCTTCTTTTTTTATATTATGCATATCTTCTGTGGGGTGGAATATGCCAAATGGGTGAGCGGAATCCGTTCGATTATTTCTTAAAATCATATAAAGAGTAAATCCATTTCCAGATTCATTTATTGCAATAATTGTTGCAGTGTTATGTTGCTCATCGGTTTTTGCGAGTACTCCTACGCTCTCATCAGAATATACTTTCCAAGAGTTTAATATCTCCTCAGCTTGTGCAATCAACTCTTTCTTACTTATGGAAGTTAGCTTAATTACCGAATTATACCAGTTAATAATGGAGATACCTACTCCTGCATGGCTTGGATTAACCCAATAACTTTTGGGTTTTGCGGAAAACATTGGTAATACTTTTTTCCCACCTTGATAGTGTTCGTGCGTTAAAATGGAGCCACCGACTATTGGTAAATCTGCATTACTTCCCATGAAATAATGAGGGAATAGCTCAACAAATTCAATTAGTCTAACTAATGTGTCTTTGTCTACTTTCATAGGGTGATGGTCTTCTGCAACGGCTATACAATGTTCCTCAAAGTAGACATAAGGAGAAAATTGTAAAAACCACTCTTCATCATTAAGAAATAAAGGGACAAGGCGAAGAGTATCTCTTTTCCCCGATAATCCTAGATTTTCAAGGCATATAGGACATTTAGGATATTTATTTTGAGGGGAATTTTTTTGTGCTGCAACTTGTTTGTTGTCTTTTTCTGGCTTGGCTAAATTTATAGAAACCATAATATCGCCTGAAGGCTGCTCATGACGCCAAACAATATTTTTATCGATATCGCATTTTCTTAAATAATTACTCCTCCAACCAAGTTTATTTAAGTAATCGGTAGCAATTTTTGTACCTTTACTTGCAGTAAGTGAATCAAAATTTTTGATTACTGCAGATGGGGATGGTGTGACTATTCCCATTATTTTTGTCTCGAAAGATAAAGCATCTTCTTTTAGTATGATATTATTATCGATGGCGTAAGAAACAATTTTATCAATAATTCCTGCTTGAAAGTCTGGCAAAGTATCTTCTGCTTTGTCGAGCGAGGTAAGACCGAAGATAGATATCAGTGTGTTATGGGCGTATACAGCATCAAATTTATCAAGGCCAATCTCAATTTGGGCATATTTAATTAGATTTGCTAAACAAACCCCGATAGTCGTGTCTTTTTTTGTCATAAAAATACCTCTTAAAAAATAAAATGGAATATAGAAAAAACAGATAAGACAAACACCATAATTGCAAATAACGCTAAACTTATGGTATAATTTTTTTCATATAATTATTATACATATGCGGAGGGCAAATGGCAATCCAATACGACGAGAAATCGTTATTATCAAATGAAAACCTTAAAAAAATAGCAGAAGAAATATATAATGTACCTTTGGAAAACGTTGTTTCAAGGTTTTCCGCACTAATCAGTGAACATAGAAAAGCCAATAAATCCAAATTTTTTATTTTCTCTTCACCAGGAAGGATAGAAGTTATAGGTAATCATACCGACCATAATTACGGTGAAGTACTTGCTGCGGCAGTTTCTGTTGATTTGTTAGCAATCGTATCTCCTATTGATTCGATGAAGGTTGCAGTAAATAGTGTTGGATATCCTTTAGTAGAAGTTGATTTAAATGATTTATCCATAAACGAAAAAGAATACGGTCACTCCGAGGCATTAGTTAGGGGTGTGGCTAAAGGCTTTAAGGATAAAGGTTTTAAAATAGGTGGCTTTATAGCTACAACTACTTCCGATGTGTTTAAGGGCGCAGGCATGAGTTCTTCTGCGGCTTTTGAATTACTTGTTGCGGAAATATTTAATGTGGTTTATAACAATTCGCTAGTTGATCCAATCACCAAGGCGATTGTATCACAGTATGCGGAAAATAAGTATTTTGGAAAGCCATCAGGTCTAATGGACCAATCAGCTATTTCTTTCGGGGGAATTAGCCATATCGATTTTAAAGACCCCGCTAATCCTAAGGCGGAAAAGCTTAATTGGCCTTTTGAAAACATTAGTGTGGCAGTAGTAAACTGTGGAGGTGACCACGCCAACCTTACGCCTCAATATGCTGCAATAAGAACTGAGATGGAAAAAGTAGCATCTTGCTTCTCTTGTGAAAAACTTAGAGAAGTCGATGAAAAAGCTTTTTGGAAAAGTCTACCATCCCTTAAAAACAAAGTATCAGGGCGCTCAATACTTAGAGCAATTCATTTCTTTGAGGAAAATAAGAGGGTAAAATCAGTATATAATGCCCTAAAAAATAACAACAGTGAAGATGTATTTAAGGGGATAAATGAATCCGGTGTCAGTTCGTATGAGTTGTTGCAAAATTGTTATGCCGAAAATGATCATTCACAAACAATTCCGCTTGCTCTTAATGTTTGCAAGAAAATAAAAGGCATAAAGGCATGCCGAGTTCATGGTGGAGGGTTTGCTGGTACTATATTGGT
>CAYMPR010000019.1:0-7568 GCA_964392385.1 uncultured Christensenellaceae bacterium
ATATTAAACAATATGTTGTTATCATCTATTGTTCCAAGCGTAGCGGGGACATTTGAATAGCTACCACCGAACTGTGTATCGGTAATTGCAACTGCAGTAGATACTCCAGCTAGGGAATTTTGGTCAAAGGTTAAAGGAGCTGCTGCTATTTCGCTTGATCCATCAGGATAATCAAATCTGTAATATAGTTTAGTAGGCAGTTGTGAACTTAGTGGTTTTCCCTTAAGAACGTATATTGTACCACCCTTTATTGGCTCTGTTGTGATTGCTCCTCCAGGAAGAGTTACGCTTGTATCAATATCCCTTGCCTTTATCTTAAACTGGATACCAACTTTAGTGCCGTATACTCTAAATTCGGCCATAAGTGTCATAAATCTTTCGCCATTTGGTTGTTCATCTACAATGCTGCCTGAAATGATTTCTGGCTTATTGAGGTAACTCGCATCATAACTCCAAACAATTGGTGACATTCCGCCATAAGTTACGGGCATTGCTTGATTCTTAAAATATACATCTATAGTTGAGGGTAGCTTGATGTCATATGGGTCTATATACCATGTTTCGTTTGCTTCTTGATAGTTAATAGTTGTCTCGCCTACAACAACTTCAACTCCTTCAGAAATACTCGTATGAGTAACCATTCTATCTACTGTCTTTAAATCAAGATTTAAGTAGGAAGCAAGCCACTGAGGATTCTCAATTTGTTCATTTGAATCAGTTGGATCTGTAGTTATGAAACTCCTTCTTGTAGAGGTTATTTGTTGTCCAAGAATAGTATCTGTATAAGTGGTTTTATATCCTCTGATTTTTGCTGCAATTGGCGAAACAGAGGTAGCAGGCTCAAGTGCTATATCCTTACTTATGACCCATCCAAGCTCTGATAAATTTAGCACTCTGCCGAGTCGCCCTATCGCCTCGTTGTAAATTGCAACAGACATAGTTTGATTAACTAAAGGATCTTCATAGAATTCTATTCTCACACTTGGTGGCAGCATATACAAGCTTTGTCTAAGCCTACTTCTTTCGTTTAAATACATTAGGTTAGTAATAACACTTGGGTTTGAAGTGTAGACATTTGGATTAACTGGGTCAAGATTTAAATAGTGATTTTTCGTGGAAGGAATTGTTGCGCCATTATTTGCACCTCTTTCCATTAGTAAATATTCTCCACCTACTGGAGCAAGAGAGGAAAAGCCAGGGACAGTTGTAAAGATTTTCCTTGGAATTCTATTCAGGTAGTATACTGTCACGGAGAAAGGTGTAGTAGCACCAGTTGTATCTACTATATTTATGTCTACTTGCCTCTTTCCTCCAGCAATAGGAATGTTATAGATACTAGTACTACTTGTTGAATTTGTATCAACCCAAACTATATTTACCTCTCCAATATCAACTACCTCGCGAGGTTCAACTAGTTCATTAGGATTTAGTCCTCTTGCTAAAGCTTTTGCAGGAATTACAGGGTTTAGAGGATCTAGTATTAAATATACATTTCCGCTAGTGTTGTAGCCTTCATCGGCACCAAAACCAAAACTTATCTCATCTACAGCTATTTGTTGATAATCTAAGTTATATATCTCCTCAGTAATTACAAGATTATTAGCTCCACTCTTATATAGGTTTTTAAGGGTTATTGAAGAGGTTAGGGTGCTTTCTGGATCTACTTGCCCCCAATCAATTACTCTTCTCATCTTGTTAATGTCTCCATTAACCCTGTCTAGTGGGTAGAAAACCATTGGCATACTTACTGAGTCTACTAAAAAGCTAATATCAAATTGACTTGCGATACTTGCGTTAGAGTACTTGTTAAATTCAATAAGATAATTTGTTATTCCAAGTATTTCCTCAAAAGTCCAAATGTCAGCGCTTATTTGAAGCGTCACTTCTTGGCCAAAGCTCCATAACGCACCATCGCCAAACCCTATCTTACCTGTTAAATCTAGTGCAAATCCACCATTCACTAAAATATCTGAATTTTCTAATTCTCTACCCTCTGTAAACCACTTTACATTGGGTAAAACAGGCGTTCTTACTAAGGTATAATCTGCATAAATACTGTCTGCTTGATGGGCGGAAAAGTCATAATATGAGGTAGTGACATTTTCGTTTCCAGGCATAGATGCAATCGCATTTGCAACCACTAAAACTGCATCGGATAGTCCCATATCAGCATCTGTTAGAGCATGGAAGGTTGCACTAGCTAAACTAGACGGTATATCAGAAACTAGAGCTTCAAATGGGTTTGGAACACCTGCAGTTCCTGTAAACTTAAATTTTCTATCATTTGCAGTAATTGATTCGGGCTCTACTTCCACCGTTCTATTTATTACTATTACGGTTAAAATGTAATATTGTGGTGAATCATTTAATCCAATGCCAGGCAAAAATCCATAGAAGAAATACCTTCCACCTTGTTGCATAGAAATATCGCTTCTTAGGGTATATGAGCCGTTTACAAGGATAAACGGATAGCCTTCTTGGGCAGGAACTAAGGTTATTGGAAGTTCACTTCTTGTGGCATACATTACGTACTTAAACTCAGCAAATGTCGGAAGAGTAAACGTAGTTTTATCATATGGGTCGATATAATATCTTCCCTCAATAAATGCTGTTTGATTTACGCCATTTGCCTTGTTTGGATAATATACTGATTGTAATTCGCGATTTAAAAACTCTATTTCGAACGAACAAGAATCATTGCCATCAGGTAGAATTACATTTACAAAAATTCTTGCATTGGGTCCGCCGAACTCAACTCCCATTGTATGCCCAAATTTGTTATATGTAAGCTCCGATACCCTCACATACTCTTCCGTTAATACGTTCCTAATTTGGAAAAATACGGCTGCATCAGCTGGGAAGGTAAACACGGCTTGATTAGGTCCGACTTCGCCAAACTTAACAGTAATGTCTTTGGGTATAACAAGCACTCCATTCTCGTTTCCTGGCCTTAAATATGGGTCAATAGAAGCTAAAGAGCCATCTAAATTAATACTCTGGTTATATACTTTTCCACCACTATCAAGTGATTGTACTTGAATATATAATTTTATTGGTTGTTTTTCGCCGTTGTATCCCGTTACAGTTCCTGTTGCAAACAGGGTCCTAGCTAACCCATAATAGTTAATATTATCAACCATCTTTAATAAGTCAAACTTAGTGGGATCTGTGGACAAGGCAAATATTGGAGAAGGAATCCAACCATTATCTAGCGTGAATGACATATCTAGTTCGCCAAAGAAAGAGTCGGTCTTTTTAGGAATAATTTCCGTTGATAGTCTTGTCTCTAGCCCTAAAACAGGATAGACCTGATAAACGTTAGCTATCGTGAGAGTTCCATCCTTAACATTGTATATTCCCGTCCCAGAAGTTGAGTAATTAACTTCTTTAATGTCTTTTGCATTAAATATCAATCTTCTGGTAATACTTCTTCCATCTTGCAACTCTGTTACTAAAGTTATAATTCTTCCTGATCTAAATCTAAAGAACTGGTAAGGGATATTTGTGATAATATCTCCTGGCTCAATAACCTCATCGGAACCCTCAATACTAACATAGTCAAATGATGTCCAAACTAATCCCTCATAGTTTACTACTCCGCTCTTATAATATTCAACGCCGTATTCAGAAGGAATAGTATAACCATCAATACCTCCATAAAGAGGAATACCATTTACATCAAAAGTTTCTATTCTTTCAGAAAATTCGGTAGAAAGTAAGTTATCTCTAACAGCAGACACTCTTACGCTAAAGCTTTGTTCGCAGCTACCTGGACCTAGCTTAGTAATTGTAAAGGAGACAGTTACGGTATTCATGTCTTCGGAAAATTCTACACTCTCATCGCCTGCATAAGTACCAGCATCCTTCTTAAAGAACATAATTTCATCGAAGTCTTGCCTTAGTTCATACACCATTGCATATTCAGCAGGTAAATCTCCCTCAAATCCTACGGAAATACGGCTGAAAAGGTAGGCTAAATAATCACTTGGCGTACATACTCCAGTTCTAGTGTCTCCGTTTATATCCTTATATGTTCCAACAAGCATATATGGCTTATTAAAAGTGATATTTAATGTATTTTCTCCTAAATACTCATAAACTTCTGTTTCGGGATTCATTTGAATACGTTTTAACGTCTGTAAAATATGAACAGGAATTATGTCATTTTCGTCTTTAACGGTATAGTTTCTATTTAGATTCATAAAGTTAAGATCTCTTATGACCTTAGACTCTATTCTAAACGCCATTTGAACACTTTGCTCAAGCACTGTGCCAGGTTCAATTCTTCCCGTAAGAATTATAAAGTCTCCGTAGTAGTTTTCTGCGTTATATATATCTCTACTTCCAAGAGGACTTCTAAGTATTTCAAGAAGTTTGTCCAAATTATCCCATTCTATAGTGATTCCTGAAGATAATGAAGTTTCGTCCTGGAATTGCACGCCAACACTTAAGTTCGGGTCTACAAGGGATTGATACAGTAGAGAGCTTTCAGGGGTATATGTATCAACAGGAACATACGGAACAGAATATACGCCACCTTCTCCTTCTTGCTCATCGAGAATTATATGTCCAGGGGTCATTCCAGTTGAAACACCAAATATAATATCGGGAACTACTATCTTTTCGTCAAACTGCAAGTTTAATTCAATGGTTTGATCTAGCATACCGCTGTTGGAATCGGCTGATAATTTAGTAGTAACAATAAATGAGCCACCTTGGTATGGGAATGCATAAGTTAATGCATCAAAATCACCACTGGTTTTCCAAAAAGCTTCATACTTAGTGTCTGGTATTCCACTACTTTCGCTGAATTTCAATATAAAATATTTAGGGAGTACTAAGTCAGCATAAGGATTTAGATGCCTTATATAATAGTGCCTTGTATTGTCTTCCCAAATTTCTTCATCTAAGATAAACTCTTCTTCGTTTTCATCAAGCATTTGAACACTTTCGTATTCACCGCTCTTATTGTGAATTATCATCGTTAGAATTTGATAGTTAGTGGCAGTTCCTATCCTTCCATAAACTACGAAATATTCTTCTTCAGCAAGTGCATTTAAGATATTGCCCTGGCTATCTATAATGTTATCTGCTATTCCATCTAAGTTTGTTAGCCAGGTAACATTGTATCCTAATCTTTGCATTCTGCCACGATAAACTGCATCAATATATATCATGCTCGGAAGCCTAGTGTTATTAATGTCTTCGCTATATGGGTCAAATTCAAAATATGAGCCAAGTTCCCCTAATTTCGCAAATGATGCATAAGATACCTTTACAGCCTCGCGTCTTGTTGCATCTTCAAGTATATCTCCATTTGAGTCATAGGTTATCTCACTTATGGCAAGTAGAGTATCAGGTAGTGTCCCAACTACTCTAGTTGGGCATACAACAGTAAGACGAATCAATTGTTTACCGGCATAGTCATCGCCAAAATACGCTTGCGTAATATTAGTTTTTCCGTCATCTAGTGGATATATTGCTCTATCAACTGTTACTTGATTAGCTTGCTTATGATTCCAATCAAGACCACCTGGATAAAAACCATCAAATTTCCCTAAATCTGTGTCTTTTACTTGATAGCCTCCTAGAGGCTCAGTGCCAACTATTCTAAAGTTACCCGATTCAAAATATATACGAATCTCGTTTGCAGGAAGAGTAGGTGTTGCATTCTCTTCAAATATAGTTGTTGCAGGGATTGCATAAGTAGATTGTTTTAAAGCATCAACTGTATAATATCCATTATTTTCATCATTAATTTGAATATATGAGACTATCTTTGCAAGTACAGTAACTTCTAAGGCCATTCGTAAATTATTATATGATGCCACCTTAATAAACTGTCCGCCTGAATAGGAAATGTTTGTAAGATCAAATCCCCAATCGAAATTCTCAAGATATTCTATTCTATATGCCGCACTTTGGTTTTTAATGTTTGATTCGAATGTCAAGAGTAAGGCTGTAGGAGATGCTCCGCCCTCTACTTGCTCTCTATATCTAATTGGATTATATGTAAGCCCTTGACTTATAGCTTGTGCTTTTTTAATAGCATAATCATATGGGTCAATGGTAATTTTTGCAACAATAGGTATGTCGTTATAGTAATCATTTTCTGATATGACAAGTACAGAATTTAATACTTCAACTATCATATTAAATCTAACTTCGGCCATACTTCCTTCGCCGATTATTACCTCGTATTCATCAGAAGGCAGTCCACTATATACCTGTTTTATATTCTCATTTGTATATGGAAATCCCTCTATCCTATACCTTAGATTACCAATGGTCCCATCTTGATAAATAACTTCCATAAGGGTAGGCATGGGCGTAGTTGCACTAGGATCGATTAACAAAAATGCATTTCTTAAGTTTCTAACAATTCTTGTGCCGTTTACTTGATCTGAAAAATACATTCCATAGGAAACAGGTCTTCCAAATAGATAGGTCGTTGGATGATATTCAAATTGTCCAGTAATTAGAGTTGCGCTTTCGTCATCAAATGTTAACAAAAATTCATAAGTTTCTTCGCCTAGTGTTACGCTTGCTTTTTCAAGCCAAGTTGCATCGTACATTCCACTCCAAGTTACGTCTGCAGGAACACTAATAGAAGGTATCGCATAAAGAGAACTATCTTCTGTAATTGTAGGCAAATCAAAAGTAATGTTAAGGTTAATTGTTGCGATTAATCCTTCAACCCCTGTAATTCTCTTAAGTGGGTCAATCTTTACCTTACCAACGACATATGGGAACATCTCAAGGTGAATATAATCACCTTCTCTTCTATATGTTGATTCTTTTGCAAGTTCCGGTACATTTAATACAATGTTTTCAAAATTAAGTGTTTCTTCCCCACCAGCAAGTTTACTAAGTCCCTCAATAACTGTTGCGCCTGACATTTTATATTTTATACCGAGCATTCTATTATCGACCAAAACCTCGGAAATATTATCCATGTTCGTGTTAATCTTAAGTAATACTTCCTCCCCCTTTAATACTTGCATGTTTATGTAAAGGTTATTCCCACTTTGAGCTACTTCACCTACAAATCTAATTCCATTTTCGCTACCAGATGTAATTAAATATGGCGTGTTTTTGCCAGTTACATCTCCCATAAACAGTCCCATAAAGGGTGAAAAGTCTGCAGAAACAACTTTTTGAGTAGAAATAAGAGCATCAAAGTTCAAGTTGATTATTTCGGGCTCTAGTAATTCTTTGTATTCCGTGAAAAATGCTGGATTAATCTCATCTGGGAATATAATATTAATTCCCTCAGGTAAAACCTCCACTGGCGATACCACTAAGGAGAATAAAAGAGTATCTTTTGAAAAGCCTTCAAGAGATATTTCTTTAGTTAATGTATCAAAACCTAGTTCTAAATAACTATTATCAAAAATACCAAGAGCAATAAGTAAATCCATTTGTGCTTTTGATATCCCAAGTGTCTCACCAATTGAATCTAAAAGTCCTGAAGCCTCTGCGCCCATCATTCCAGCAATCATCTCATCATCAATTGTCAAAATGACTTTACTGCCTTCCGAGCGGGCCTTGCTTAAAAACACATCGTA
>CAYMPR010000019.1:7668-18899 GCA_964392385.1 uncultured Christensenellaceae bacterium
GAACCTTGGTTATCGCTCATATCCTTAATCTCAAGCGAAACTCTATTATCCAAGTTGTCGGTCATATTTAACGAAAACTTAAAATCTGCCTTCAAATTGGCATCTAAAGCAGGAATATCTAATGTACCGCTAAAATGCAAATCCCCTTGTGAGCCTAGTTCATAAATGTTCTCTAATGGGTCTTCGCTTGCTTTCAGCGAAATAATTCCTCTTTCATCATCCGTTGTATAATTTAGTCCAAAATAATAATCGTTAGCTACACTTCCCCACTTTTGCCCTTCTTCATCATCATCAAATTCTAATTTAAAGTCTTTTAATGTCTTGTCGCCACTAGGCATAGTTTCTAGAACCGTCTGCATTTGTTTAACAGTAAAGCGTTCCACTTTAAAAGCTGCAAGAGATGACAGCTTGAACCCAAATATCATTTCAGTAATCGGGTCGAACTTTTTGCCAAGAGGGACAAATGAATTTTGTATTAGATTATTGACAACCTCTTTTGAGGTATCTAGGTTGATATTTTTAATGGTTATGTTTTCTTTATTACCATCAAGCTTTCTTTTTGTAATATTGCCTGTTACAGTAAGCGGATTCATGCCAGTAATTCTAGAAACTGTTTCTTCGCTAAATAAGGTATCTCCAAAGTCAAAGCTAGTGATTATCTCGTAAAAAATTGGGAAGGAACTACTTCCTCCAAAATCATCTATTCTATTTTTACTACCATCAATACTGTAATATAACGTGGCATCTTTGTAATACACAAACAACTTATCAACTTGATTATGATAGTCAAAAACTCGAAGTAAAATTTCAGAATCTTGACTACGTGCCATATCGTAGTTAGCTTCATAAGTTAGCTCTGTATTAATAGTGTTTACAATCAAGTTATAGTTAGAAGACACATATCTTTTGCCTGTTGTTTGCTCTGTCTTTTGTATACCAGCATTAAGTAAACCATCTGAGATATCTTCGTAAACAGCACCTTTATTTATTACAATTGGGTCTGGAATAGCTCCACTAGTATTGTCACCTGGCTTATCTATTCCAAGGTCTTCTTCAGGCGCACACGACGCCACAATAAGGACTAGCGATGTAATCATTATCAATATTAGTATTAAAATTGAAAGTTTTTTAATTTTCATATCCCTATTGTCTTTTCTTAGCTTACTTTATCTCTTCTTTTCCTAATCAACTTTATCGTTTTCCTGCTAATTTACGTTTGATTCTTTTCTTCTTGCTCAGTTTACTTTATCCTTTCCCTTTGTATTTATTCTTTATTTATTACCCTATACTTATATTTTATTCCCTAATTGTGTAATTCAGTTATTCTATACTGCGTAAGTTTTATGTATGAATGGTTTATACGATGTAATTACCCAACTAGAGGCGGGATCACTTCCAACCCTATATATCCTTACTCTTGCAGAATATATGTGGTTAAAGCCATTAATAACATTCGGCTCGCCCCATGAGAGCACTTCAAAGTTATACGCGTAACCAGTATGAGCAGAAACGGCTAGGCTATTTAAATCTTCAACGAGTGCCTCGTCATAGTAAGTGCCATATGGGTTTTCAAACCCCTCATAATCGGTTAAGGTATAGTTTGTTTTTGGATTAGCTATTAAGAGATCTTGCTGAGGAGCATTTATAATCATCTCTGGGACTGGTCTACCATCTAGGAAGAATAAGATGATATTAAATACTTGGGTATATTGAACATTTTCTCCATCTAACACTGTTAGTATCACCTTCCAGTGGTCAATATATCCACCTGTTCCAACATCTGAATTAAATATCATATTGCCCGATAAATCAGGATTCCACCAAGTCACTCTGTAATTAAATTGACCAGGAGTAAACTGAGTACCCTCGAAAGAACCAACAATTCTATTCTCGCTGAGTATGAAGGTGTATTCTTCACCATCTATTGGCGTACCACATACTGAAAAGTCAACATTTAGTGGGCTAACTACAAATCTAGTTTTTTGCTTTCCTTGTATAGCAAGCGGGTCGGACGACAAATAGTCGTACCTTGCACTATCAATTCCAAAGCCATATCCAAGATTTAATTCAGTAATTTCAAACTTGGAGCTATATTGCCTTCTAACAATATTTGAAGTGTACTCTCTTCCGCGAATACTTACTTTTTTGCTGTATTGGATGTTCATGTTATTGTCGACTAATATGTTAGGATCCCATTCAGTCACAGTATAATCAAGCGTTGCACCTACTAAGTTATAATCATTTAAGCCAGTGTTTAACACATTGTCCGTTACCCCATCTCTATTTACCATCGTTGTCATAAGTGAGGAGGTATAGCTGTCTTCATATGGATTGATGGCACCTGCATAAGTACTCATGTTATATGTCGACTTAATAGCACCTCTATTTAGCACATTCATACTTGAGTTATTAATGTATGTAATAGGCGACATATCCAAAAATACCATCATAATTCTGAATATTTCTTGATATGAAAATCCAGTTGAAGGATTCTCTACTCTTATAGTTACTGCCCAGCCTTTGTATACTCCACCGCCAACATATTTATCGGGAATTACTATAGTCGGGCTTCCAGTTTGCCAGAATATAGCGGTAACATTAAGACCCTTTGAATTAAGTTCAACATCTGACTCTAAGTTATAGTTGCCCTTTGCTTTAACTGGTAATCTATATCCTTCCCCGAAATATGGATTTAATGGATCAACCACATAAATAGCTTCATTTTGTGAGCCATATCCAAATCCCATATCTACTTTGGTAAGATTTAGTGTTTCATATTGATAATAACAAGTGTTATTTGGGGTAGTCCTAACAATAGTAGCTCCTGTATTTGCTAGGCTAAAGGTACCTTCTGCGTCCCCACCCGTTGATAGAGCATTTCTAGCTCTAGCTAAAGCACCTTGATCCCACTTAATCCTATACGGATAATTAGCTGCATAGTAACTAGAGGTTCCATCAATTAGTACAGTTGTAGGATCTATATCTTCAGGGATAAAAATAACGTTACGAGGAACTGGATCAGCGCTAGAGGTAACATCTTTAACATTAAATGCAATTTGATATTTCCCATAAGAAGATTTACCAGACACTTGCGAGAAGTAAAATCTAATATCCTGCATCATACTTTGATAGCTATCGCCTTGCTTTCTTCTAATTGCTACAAAGTTCCATGTGTCAATATATAGCTTAATAGTTACTGGTTGACCACGGTCTTTATCATAAATCCACCCGCTTACAAGAATATGTCCAGAAGGAGTACCCTCTGCAACAATGTCCGCATCGTCAAAATCCCATACAACAGGTAGATAATAATTAAGGTCTCCTTGGTGATATATGCTGTCTTCAACAAGAGACGGTAAATCGGCTGTCTTTCCCGCATAAGGATCTAACATATGATAGGTTGAGTTAGGATTTGTGTTATGAGTATCATCAACATAATAATCTGTTTTACCCTGTTCTAAGCTCCAACTCTCTAAAACATATGGAGTTACTCCTATGTATAGCGTTAATGGTTGTGCCTGAAGTCCGCTAAATCCAGCTATTTGAGAAGTTGCGGTAAAATGCTTAGATCCTGCTGGCAAACTATCAAGTATTGTGTCGAAAGTATCATATCTAACTTCAAAGTTTCCTGGCAATGTCCAACCAGTTAAGTATACTAAATCTGCTCCCTCTTCGAACTTGATAGTTACTTCTCCTGGAACAGTGACATATGGAGAATATGGATTGAGGGTAATCTTTCTATCAATACTCTCATCAATGTTTGCAAATTTATATTCCTTTGCTGTTTTATCGTTAAAATGCAAAATAATATTAACAATCTGTCCATCCATTAGCGTTAACCTAAATCTAATATTATCTGGGTCAAGGCCAAGGTTATATGATGTTTCAGTATGCCCAAATAAATCATAACCAACGGCATTTATCCTAGTATACATAGTCCCATTAATATCAACAGGTCTAAACTCTAAATTCGTGTATGGATACGCTCTTCCTACCTCTATCCCCGTTGTGTATTTAAGCGTTAGTGCCCTTGGTAAAGCTATAGTTCCGCCATAGGCCCAATTTGCATACGCATCAAAGTTAACAATTATGTTTCCATCTAAATCTACTTCTTCACTAAGGAGCGTTCTAGAAGGAGTAATTGAATCCACATAAGATAGACTCTTTACTTCACAAGGAAGTACCCTTAGTCTTAATTGAACGGTTTCTCTCATTACTCTTGCAGAAGCTATAACCACATCTTCGTTTGTTCCAAGGTAATTGATTGAATCTAAGTATTGAGCGCTTACTTGCATAGTCCATACTATTCCACTAATTTCAAATCCACCCTCAAGTACTAATCTATTGGGAAGTCTAGAAGGAATTACATTAATACCTAGTGAATAGTGGTCGTAAATATTGTTAATGGTAATTAGTCCTTGAACTATTTCATATCTTCCACTTCCTATAACGCTTCCATAGTTTGAGCCGATATTAATTCCACTTGAACTAAATCTTGTGTATACTCTCGACCCATCAGAAAGCAATGCAGAAAGCCAAATAACGCCTCCACCATATATACTTTCCTCAGTTAATCTGTCTATCTTGTCGTATTCTTTAAGCCCAACCATCCAGTCTTCTTCGGGGTCAGCACCTATAATAGGCGATTTAACAACTGACCACCAAATAGGAACTTCTTCTTGTCCAGTTTCAGAGTTAGAATAAAATACACTAGTTCCATCTTTGTATCTAACCGTGAAATTAAATCCACTAGAAATTATGAACCCATTAGGATATTTGGGAGTATTGTCTGGGTTATATGCTTCCAAAACAACTCCAGTTTCGCTTCCATTATGCATAAGGATGTAACTATCCCTTTCAGCGGAAATTTCGAGCTCATTACTTGGGCTAAACTGCGTTACTACCATGTATACAGTAAAGTCATCAGCACCTTTATCTTGGCCTACATATATATCAATTCCTTGCCCAAGTGCTACTATCATTTTTTGTAAATCTAGCGAGCCAAAAATAGGTAGATATGCACTTAGCGCCGCATCGGTTATCTTTATGGTTTCATGAACACTTAAATCAACTAAATCTGCATCGATATCGGAAAACAAATACATAAAGTAATCATATACATTAATTGGTGCACTATAGCCTGCGGGTATATATATCACATCATCCTGGTCTAAAATGAACCCATCTTCATCAACTCTAATTCCATCAATCACTATTTCTCTTCCTAAAATGTCTTTTGTAAGAGATGAAACATTTTCGTCGTGTCTGACTATATCTAAGTCATTAACCGTTCTAATCCCAATTTCAACATCTAAATATATTCTCTCTTTGTATTCTTCTTGAGTAGTTCCAATTACAGCATAAATATCTCTATTTGTTCCCTGTACCCAAGGCAAATGATCCGACCAACTAACTAAATATGACCTTGTTGTGCCGTCTTTAAATTTAATCGTTAATAGTTTAGGAATATCAAATCTTTCATATGTGTCAACGATATATGTATATAGCTTCTCTTGTATGCTATCTTCATGTGCTCCGAGAGCTTCCTCTATAACAAGCTCTTCCCCTAAAGAGTTTTTAAGAGATGAGCCATCTTCATTTAGAAAACTAACATCTGTTGCAACTTGTGACATTATTCTAACAAGCAATCTAATAGTTATATAATTTATCTCTTCGTCACCAATAATTGCCTCAAGATAATATGCCTTAGGGTCTTCGCCAACATCGTGAATATAATAAGTTCCTTCATTATCTCTAACAAAATGCTCTACTGCGTCTCCTTCCACATTTTGCCATTGAACATTATATGTATATGTTTGATACCTATTTGTCGCTTCATCAATTGTAAAGAAAACGATAATGTCATCAGGTAAAATCCAAGTACTATAATCAAAAGGATCTACATTGTGAACTCCCAAGTTAATGTCAAGAGTTGATGGAGTTTCACCCATTATATACTTATCTTGAGTTTTTATGTTTTGTAATTCGTAATTTCGTAAAATATGATCATCCGTCATTAATTCTTTATCAAAGGTATCGATTACCTTATCGGGAATATCTACATAAATCTTGAGTTCGGGAGTATAGAACCAGTCTTCATAATACCAGTCTCTATTAAAGTCAAAATTGATAGAAAAATCTAAAAACGAGGTTGTAGTGTTGTCTAGTGCGTTTTTAAATGGATAAGGATTGCCAAATTCATCTCTATCATTTACAAGTTTTACATTGTCTGCAACTGGATGAGTCCAATTAATAATTGACATATAATTTGGCCCTGACATACTTGAACCAATATTAGGCATCCTAGTAGGTTTTGTGGAAAAGATTGTACTACTTGCTAAATCATTAAAGTTCAAGGTAAACTCTAAACCATCTTGGCCCTCATAGTAATATGTGAGGTTTTTAGGTATGTAATAAGAGCTTGGGTACAGAGCATCAATAGTATGAGTATTAGGTTCAACCTCACCAGGTGCCATAAAATATGCAAGCTGCCTCGGTAGTACTCTAACTCTTAAAGCTATAATTTGACCAAAGAAGTTAGTATAAACATATGTGTATGCGTTTTCATCTAAATTAACCCTGTTGTTAATTTGTCTTTCAGAGTAAATTCTATTTTCATTTTCAAAGTCAAAATACCATGTGTATCCACCTATAGCATCTGGTGTTTCCTCTTCGGGATCGGCATAAATTTTTGTAAATTGAATTCTTGCATCATAATTTCTAAAATACCATTGAACAAATGTCTCTGGATCATTTCTCATTCCATTTATGTAATATGCCTTGTATAAAAGATACATAATGGGGTCAATATCTAAAGTCATAGCAATTGGAGCTTTAACCATTCCATCAGGAGTATTGATATTAATAAAGGGCAAATCGGTTAGTACTGTTCTATTCCAAACCTTTACAACTACATTTTCTCTATACGTTGCCATCTTACCTTCGCCAATAACAACCTTAACGACAAATTTTCCGCCTTCAAGCGTTAAATCATCCCAAGTCATTTGGCCAAAGACTAAATCGTTATATAACCCTTCATCCCAGTCAACATTATTAATATTTTGAGCAAGCCATTCTATTTTGTCATAAGGATATACACCATAATTCAGGGCATTATCAACTACAATACGAGCAGAATTAAGCCATTCGGCTTTTGCTAAATCATTAATCATTGGGACTAGTGAGCTGTCAATAATATAGTTGTTATTAGGTTGATCATAAAATACTCTTATGGTCCTTTCTTGTCCGTTATATATACCAGTTTTAACAACTGTGTACCTTGCGGTAACTAAATCATAAATTCTTGGTCTATTGTTTTGCGTATTAAAGTAATACCTAACCCCAAGAACACCATCAGTTCCATCTCCAATAAACGAGGAGTCTGTGGCATTAATAAATGTTGCTTGATGAGATAGTGTAGTTACTCCAAATACATCCCCACGCGAATCATTAGTAAGGTCTTGATCAGTTCCATTTGTAATTGAATAAAATTCAACACCTTTTGTAACTACTCCAGGAATAATTTGTGTATTTATGTAATATTTTGTTCCATTTACTCCAACCGTTCCATTGCCAATAAAATATGAATAGTTCGAGTTTACATATATCGCTTGTACTGAAGTAGAAGTTACACCAACAATTGTTGTTAAGGCAGAATCAGAATAGAACTCGAGCCCTTTAGCTACAACATATGGCTTAGTATACTCGCGAATAACAGCTGTATCGCCAAGTAGCACTGTAACTAAGCGTCTTCTTTCCGTTTGCCCTTCAGCAATTTCCTCTTCCATTAATTCGTAGTCTGCACCTGACACTATGTATTGCCCATTTTTGAAGTTATATAGTATGTTCATCCCTAAATCGTTTTCAACAACATAATATCCGGCTATTCTTAGGCCTAAATCATAGACATGCTTTAGTCCATTACCCCCTATAAACTCTTTGAGATATACAACAACTCCTTCTCCAAGTTCCTCATAGCCTTTGTCATACTTATATTGGGAGCCTAGTCCCATTATGTATACATTGTTTTCAAAATCATAGACAATTTCATACCCATTAGGGCTTAAGACGGTATAGTAACCAGTATCTCTATCAAAAATTGCGTGCAAATTATAGTCTGCATTATACATATTAACTATGTTTTGAGTTTCGCCATAGAAAGCACCAACAGTTGTAGGAATTTCTCCAAGAGGCTCCCATTCGTAATAATCTTCAACAAGCTCTCTTACCCTTTGCCTTCCTACAATATCGGTAATGTATACCAAGTAGTCTCTAGTTGAGCCCATAAATTGCTTATCCATCCTAGGCCTATAATAAGCGTTTCCTGATACTACCGCGATACTTTCGGGGTCATATAAAAACTTCAAATCCCTAGTTTCCATTCTTTGACCAAAGTCAAAATACACAGGAACGGTTTTATGAAGCTCAATCTCATATGGGCTAGGCCCCACCATATCTTCTAACGTGCCTACGGAATACATAGCAAAATCTTTTTCGAGCTGATCAATATTTTTGACTCTTTGTTTAAAGCCAATCATTATACTTATTGTTCCGATTAACTCATCAACACCAAAAAATTGCTTTATGCTGTCGTTTGAAGTCGTAACCCTAATAACTTCTGGCTCAAATGTCGCCCAGCTATCTTCCATTAGAGCAGTTACTATATCTGTTAATCCTAGCACTAAATCGCCACTCTCGTTTTCAAAATCATAGCCCATATATTCATAGAGCGATGTTATGAAAAGGTCCTCCCTAACTTTAAATTTAGGAAGATTGGGCATGCAAATATAATCCAACCAGACGTATCCTAGTTCCTCCACGGGGTAGGCAGTATTAAAGCTTACATCGTTAGCATATATCCTAATAATCGGCGTGCTAACATCGTTTTCAACGATATATACATACAAGTTGAAAGCGCTTCGCCCCTTTCTTGTCCATCTACCGTTTTCAAGTATTTGCTCTCTAATATATTGGTCATAGGACAAAGTAAAATAAATATCTGCCGCATCTGGTAGAATGTAGGGGGTATTAAGCCCACTGGTGTCGCCCATAAATGCGCCTAGCAGTTTACTTAAATCTACTTCTTCTGTTTGAGCAAAAACAAACTGACCCTCCAAATAGCCTGAATAGGTCATAACTTCTTGTAATTCTTTAAATTTATCGAAATTGGGGAATGCTATCCTAACCCTTTCGCCAATGTGAGTAGGATAAAGGTCCATACGTAAAATTAGGTCTGCTTCAGCATCATGTGGCTTTTCCGCAGCTGAATATACTTCGATTTTAATGCTATATACATCGACATCATACGTGATATCCACATAAGATCTGTTAAGGAGTTCATCCACGCTCATACCTAGGATGCTAGCGATAGCCTCAAGGTCAATGTTAAACTGTTTGTTCAGTAACTGAATTATTTGATCTGTTGAATAATTCGTGCCTGTTGGCGAAGTTACCTTCATGACCTCCTTAATCAAAGCCATATCAATCCTAACTTTGATTGTAGCGTGGGAGGTTGGATCATCCTCATCTTTCATAGTTGACTCTATGTTTTTCATAATGGCGTTAGTCACCTCGCTATACTGACTTTCGCCTTCTTCTTTATTTGGGTCTAGAATACTATCCACTAGCATGACAATAAATTTATCGAAAAAGTCCGATACAAATTTCAATGTGCTAGCTAGATTAAAGCCACCTTTATATGCCTTCGGTAAGCCAATGTCCTCAAATTTAACGCCTCCATATAAGTGTTGGAGTCCCTCTATGTCTATATATGTCAATTCATCTTTGTAGAAAGTACCGATTATCAAATCGTCTGTAGCTAAATCTCTTGCTGCCATATAAACTTTATTAATCTTGTTGTCGTACTTATTCATATCGGTCCTTAGCAACACATCTAACTTTAAATCAAGTGGGACAAGATACATATCACCGATAAATTCGTAGCAACCTGTTTGATAAATCGTATAATTTTCTCTATCTAGTAAAATATTTTGCGAGACACGGATATCATAATCAACTGCAATGTTCATTGTAAAAGGCACGCTTTCAGCGTAAGTGGCTCCAGTAATCTTATTCTTTTTTCTTACTAAGCTATTACCTCTAAAGTCAACATCCATACCCGTTAATATTTCTTTTCCTAGAGTTTCGTTGGGCTCCATTAAAAATTGCATATCACTGTTTAAGGTGCTAATTTCAGCAGTTCCAAGAGTAGAAAACAAAAATCCTAAGTACTTGAAGGTCAACGGGTCTAGCTTATCTTGGAATGGCGCAAAAATACCTTGGATAAATTCAGTAACATCTGGTGCAATCATAGTCAGCGGAATCTCATTAAAATAAACAGAGGTTTCGTCTCCGTTTAGCGTTAATTTATAGTTAGTAGTAACAGCTTGTTTAAGTAAATATTCCACACTTGATAATGCACTATCGCTCGATCCATCAGAACTCACAGATGAAATCAGTGATTCCAAGTTCAAATGCGTTATTAATCTTATGATTTGTTGATATAAAACGGTATCGCCAAACTTTTCAAATATTCTCTTTGAGCCCTGTAAATTTAAGTACAAATTGTTGCCAGGATCTGCAGGGTCAGTATTAATTCCATCAAAATAAAAGCCAATCAGCATGGTATTAGTCGTTCCATCATACCACTCGATTAGCATATCGTTATACTTTATCAGCTCATTGTGTTTTGCAAGCGCTGCATCATACTCAGGAGTACCCTTTTCATATTGTTCGTAGGGCCAGGTATACATATTCGCTTGAAGCCTTAAAATAAAGGCGGAGCCATCTTCAGTATTTATGTGCATCTCAGTGCCGAGATAATATCCTGTAGTTGAAACAACTTCGCTATCCAAGTAATCCAAAAGATTTTCAAGTGAGCCTGTAGCTCTTTCAACTGCTTCATCTTTTGTTGTTCTATCTTTATTTGCTAAGTTTGTCTCATCATCAACTATTGGGAATGGATCGGCATAAATATCTTCTGGCGGTTTACATGAGGTAAGGATGACTATAACTAAAGCCACCAAAACAAAAACTAAAACCGCTTTACCAATGTTACGAATCACTTATCTATCCTTTATCGCCGAAGAAACTCTTTTCGCTCTCTTCTTTTCTTCAATTTTCTTTCGTCTTTTTCCCTTCAACTCTTATCTAGAAACAAAAAGGGAGAGTTCCCCCTTATATGTGCGTACGCTATTATACTATAATATAGGCAATACCTTGTCAATGTAATA
>CAYMPR010000020.1:0-18287 GCA_964392385.1 uncultured Christensenellaceae bacterium
CCAAAACTTTCTAGAAGCTCCGTTATACTTATCCAAAAAGCTAATTCTCGTCGCTCGATAAATGAACTAAATGACATATTGCCGATTAAGTAATTTTTTATCTAAGTCCCTAGATATACTATTCAAATTGAAGAGATTAGTAATAACAAAAAACCTATTTACCCAAAAATATTTAACTAAAAGTATCTCAAAAGGCTTATCATTATTGGTAAATTATGAATAACATAAATTTTGAAGAAACTAATAAACATAACTCTAATTTGGCAGAATCTTTGTTGCCTCAAGTCATTTTTGACTCTAAGGTTGGCAATGCAAATAACTATCGTATTCCCTCTTTAATTTATCTAGGAAATGGGAGGTTAGTTGCATGTGCAGATGAGCGATTTTTTGGCTGTTCTGATAATCCAAATCGTATTGATAAGGTGGTGAGGATAAGCGAAGACTTTGGTTTAACTTGGAGTGCTCAAATTACTGCAGTTAAGGAAAGAGGTGAAGAAAAGCAAAAATCTTCAGCAGCGATAGACCCATCTCTACTTTACGAAGAAACTAACAAGACAATATTTTTGCTTTACTCTCATACCCCAGGTGGTGTTGGTATTTTAAATTCCAAAAGATCTACCGGCTACAAAAATGGCTTTAAAGTGTTGCGACATAATTCTAAAACTTACTTAATTAAAGACAACCAAATATTTTATAAAAATAGAAATATTGGGCTAAGTATCGATTCTTTCGGTAATGTGTCTAATGGAGGAAATGTGTCAGATTGCACATCTACCTTTAAGGAAATTAAAACTTTCTTTTTGATGCTTACTAAAAGTAAAGATGGCGGCGCAAATTGGGAAGAGCCCGTTTGTCTTAACACAAAAATAAAAAGTCCTTCTTGGGGGTTTATTGGAGCTTGTCCTGGAAATGGTATTCAACTTAAATTTGGGATTAATAAAGGCAGACTGGTTTTCCCAATATATTATGGACTAAATACATTTCCACTTAATCTTACTTTTTCCTGTATATATAGCGATGATTTGGGTTACACTTGGAACTTGGGGAAACCGCCAGCAATTTCGGGTAGGTTTCCTAAGAAAAACCCGATAATTGTGCCCGAAAGGTCTTACTTGTCCGAAACACAAATAGTTGAAGTTGGTGGTGGAAAGATTCTAGCTTTTATACGAAATCATCATCCCAAAAGACGAATAATGACCGCATTTAGTCTCGATGGTGGAGAATCATTTTCCGAAGTTGCTTTTGCCAATGATTTACCCCAACCTATCTGCCAAATTAGCGCTATTTCTTTTCTATACAATGGCAAAACACTCGTAGTAACATTAAACCCTTCATCTGAAAAGAAACGAGAAAATGGTACTATACGAATTAGCGAAGATGGAGGCAAAACCTTTCCGTATTCAAAACAGCTTATTCCCGGGGAATTTGCCTACTCATCAATGGCATATCTAGATAATGGTAATATTGGAATATTATATGAAGATAACCTTTTGCACGAAAACATTAAATTTCTCAAAATTAATATTGACGACCTTTTCCCTGCTTTTAATAAATGATAAAATTGCTGTGGTGATATAATGAAATATCATGATTGTTAATTATTTCGCCATAATACCGGCAATTTTTAGATGAGAGAAAAATCGCACGAAATGTTTGTTGTTTCATAAATCATAAAATGTAAGGAGTCCAGTATGCATAGTATTAACTATTACGATGGTATGTTCCCTGCCCTATTAACACCTTTTTGTAAGGATGAAAGCATTAATCATCTAGAACTTAAAAACATGGTTAATTATCTTGAAAAATTTGATTTTCGTGGTTTTTATGTTGGTGGCTCGACTGGCGAAGGAATGCTTATGTCATGTGAAGAACGAAAGAGTATATTTAAAACTGTTATAAATTCAATTCAGAACGATAAACTTCTGCTTGTAGCACATATAGGCTCTCCCTCCACTTTTCAAGCAATTGATATGGGTTTATATGCGAAATCACAAGGATATGGTGCTATATCAGCTGTTGCGCCATACTATTATTCTTTCAAGTTATCTGAAATAAAAGAATACTATAAGACCATTTCTTCCAAAGTAGGCCTCCCCTTTATCATCTATAATTTCCCAGGTGCTTCTAATTATTCCCTTGATACAGAAACCGTTAAGGATCTCTTTAGCGATAAAAATTTTATTGGGATTAAGCACACTTCCTACGATTTATATTCTCTTTCTAAATTTAGAGAGGCAGAAAAAGACATTTCTATTTATAATGGTTTTGATGAAGTTTTGCTTGCTGGTTTAAGTATGGGGGCATCAGGTGGAATTGGGTCAACATACAATATAATGCCAAAATTAATTCTTAAAATATATCAGGAATTTCTTAAAGGTAATCTCCAACCAGCAAAAGACTGCCAAGAAAAAGCTAATAAGATAATTTCTATCTTAATTAAATGTGGGGTTATGCCCGCAGAAAAATATTTACTTGGAAAGAGTGGTATAGATATGGGTAATTGCAGACATCCTTTTGCACCACTGACAAAAGAGAGTAAGATTCTACTCGACAGTATTGACCTTGATTTTTAAATGTTTTCTAAGTCCCATCGAGATTATTTCTTGTATTTATTTTTCAATAAAACTGCTATGAAAATGACGGGTGATTTAGTATATAATTTAGTATATAATAGATATTAATAACGAAATAAGAACTGGCGTTTTTATATTATCTTATTTTCGAGTATTTTAAATGTTGGGGTTAGAATGGAGATTGGTCAATACTATGTAAAAGGTCTAACTAACGAGGAAGTCGCCCAAAGAATTGAGGACGGCAAAGTTAATGGCGACCAAAATGTAAAGACAAAGACTATAGGTGAGATTATTCGCACCCATTTGTTCACTTTTTTTAATCTTCTGTTTGTTATACTTGCAGCGATTATCCTAATATTCGATTTAGGTTTCACCCAGCTTGGTTTTATGGGAGTCGTTTTATCTAATACCCTGATAGGGATAATACAGGAACTGGCTGCAAAAAAAACTATAGATAAATTATCTCTTCTTTCGGCGCCAAAAGTAACTGTTGTAAGAAATGAAATTGAGGGCGAAATCGCCTTAAAGGACATAGTTTTAGATGATATTATTTTGCTTGAAACAGGGGATCAAATTTGCTCTGATGCGACTTTAAAATATGGTTTTTTAGAGGTTAATGAAGCACAGCTGACAGGCGAAAGTGATAATATTGCAAAACATCCTGGCGATGAGATTTTCTCGGGTAGCTATGTAGTCTCTGGGAAAGGTGTAAGCAAAGTAATTAGAGTTGGAAAAGATAACTATGCTACTAAAATATCTATCGGCGCAAAGTATCTTAAGCCAAATAATAGCGTAATTATGAATGACATAATTAGGTTTATTAAATTAATGACCTTTATTTTAGTTCCTATTGGTATTGCCCTTTTCTGCATTAAACTTTTGATGCAAGATATTAGCTATCAAACAGCTCTAAGGGATTCCGTGACAATGATGGTGGGAATGATTCCATCTGGTCTTGTTGCTTTGACATCAGCAGTTTTTTGCGTAGGTGTAATTAAAATGTCTAGGCACAAAGCTCTTGCCCAAGATCTATTTGCTACAGAAGCGCTTGCTAGAGTTGATACACTGTGTATAGATAAAACTGGTACCATTACAGAAGGCACAATGGAAGTATCAAAAATCATTCCTTTTGGATATACTGTTCCCGAAATCGAGCAAATGATTAAAGATGTCGTAACGGGCATAGGGGACAATAATTCCACGGCAAATGCCTTAAAGGATTATACCGAACTTAGATATAAATCTAGAGATCCTTTTTCCATAGTATCTTTCTCTTCAGCACGGAAATGGAGCGCTGCAAATTTTGAAGATGGAGGATATATTATCGGGGCCCCTGAATTTGTCCTAAAAAATATTACTAAAGAAGATAAAGCACTCGTTAATCAACAAGCACTTCAAGGGTTTCGTATCCTTGTTTTAGCAAAAACAGAAAATCCATTAATTGATGATGATTTGTGCGAAGAGCCCACGGTTCTTGCATTCATCCTAATAACAGATAAAATCAGAAAAGAAGCAAAAGAAACTTTGGCATATTTTGCCCGTCAAGGCGTGAAAATTAAGGTATTATCTGGTGACAACCCAGTTACTGTAAGAAGTGTTGCAGAACGAGCTGGTCTTGAGGATTGTTACCACTATGTTGATGCCTCTACGTTAAAAGATGAAGATATTCCTAACGCAGTAGAATATTACTCGATTTTCGGAAGAGTTTCCCCTGATCAAAAGCTTAAATTTGTTAAAGCACTTAAAGCAAAAGGTCATACAGTTGGGATGACTGGAGATGGAGTTAATGATGTGCTTGCCCTGAAAGAAAGTGACTGCTCAGTTGCAATGGCTGCGGGAAGCGATGCGGCAAAAAACGTTGCCCAAATAGTTCTTCTCGATAGCAACTTTGCTTCTATGCCTAAAATTGTTGCTGAAGGGAGAAAATCCATAAATAACCTCGTAAGATCCTCCTCTTTATATCTCGTTAAAACTTTCTTTAGTTTAATGAATGCAGTAATTTTCCTAATGATTGCAACTCCCCTACCATATATTCTTTCTCATCAGACCCTTCTTGGTGGGTTAACAACTGGTGTTCCATCCTTCCTTTTAGCTCTTGAAAAAAATGAAGAGCGAATACATGGTCAGTTTATTGACAACGTAATAGAAAAAGCCTTGCCAGGTTCATTTACGCTATTCCTTGGGGTAATGGCTATGACTTTTGTTGGAATGTTTGCTTCATCCTTTAGGGCATCTTTTACAGATATTCAATTTCAATCTACAACATTAATAATCATGGCTTTTGTATCCTTTATGTTCTTGTTCAAGGTTTGCTTCCCTATCAATAAAAAAAGGTTAGGAATGATTCTTCTTCTCGCTATATCATTTATAGGTGCATTTATCCTTCCAATGACACAACAAACGATTATTATTACTAGCGATATACCACTCGAAAGTATGTATTTAATACTATCTATCTGCCTTGCATCAATTCCTATATTTGTCTTACTAAACTACTTATTTATAGGTTTTGGGAGAAAACGAATAGCTTCAAATTTAATAGATGCCTTCATTAATCAAATGCGAGACATAAAAATATTCTATGCAGAAAAAAAACAGGACTGGAAGAAAAAACATAAGGCAAAAAAGATGATGAAGAAAACCTGATGCCTTTCCCCCAACTTCTAAACAACCCTTATTTAATCTAAAGAGTCATCTAGTTCTCAATTATTTATGTAAACATCAATTTTATAACTGATATTTAGTGCTACTAAACTAGAAGCCATATATTACCAACACTAATCCTTATAATAACCCTTCACGCTATTTACTAGGCCATCAAAAGAAATAGTTATAATACCTTTAAACTTGACAAAAAAGCTTTTACACGACATTATTAACAAAGGAATAACTATGTAATAGTTAACAATCGTAATTTATAGGAATCTTTTATTAAATGCTAAAAAACCTTGCGAGAAAGTTATTAGATGCTTCAATCTCTACTTTGCCCATTAGTTTGGCAGTAATAATTGTATCCTTCTTTTTCCCGGAAATTAATACTCCTCTGTATATAATTTTTGCAATTGGAACCCTTCTTTTAATTATTGGACTAGCTCTATTTAGTTTGGGAATTGATATGGGCTTATCTCCTATTGGTAGAGAGGTAGGATCTCATATTGCGAAAAGTAAAAAATTGTCTTTATTAATATTAATTCCCCTTATTTTAGGGTTACTCATAACTATTGCCGAACCTGGAGTTGCTGTTCTTGCAGGCCAATTAACAAGTGAAATAAATACCGCAAGGATTATTACAATTGCTTTAGCTACAGGAGTAGGCATTTTCCTTTTGGTTTCGGTACTAAGAATATTTTTTAAGTTAAGCTTAAGATATATTTTCTTAATAGTTTATGGTGTAATGCTTCTTTTAGCAGCCCTTACTGAGTTTTTAAAACCTGAATTTGTGGCCGTTGCTCTAGATGCAGGCGGAGTCACGACTGGGGCTATTACTGTTCCATTTTTAATGTCTTTCACGGTAGGAATAGCAACAGTTACTCATGGTAAAAAAGATTCGGAAGGAGATGAAAGCTTTGGAACTGTTGCCTTGTGTACTACAGGGCCAGTGATTATCATTCTAATTTTAGCTTTATCGGGGGCAATTAATATATTCAATCAAGAGATAGTCCATTATACATATACAAATTTTGTCGAAATTTTAATAGCCTTTGCTAAAGGATTAAGCAGTTATTTAAAAGATGTCGCTATAAGTTTACTACCTATTGCAGGAATTTTTATTATCTTCCAAATATTTGCCCTTAAGCTAAAGAAAGCGCAAATTATCAGAATTGTTGTTGGGTTATTATATTCCTATGTGGGATTATCTTTCTTTTTGACAGGAGTCAACATTGGGTTTTTACCAATAGGAAAGCTTTTAGGTGCACTAATTGCACTCTCAAGCAATAGTTGGCTCTTAGTACCTCTCGGGTTTGTTATTGGTGCACTAATAGTACTTGCTGAACCATCTGTTCATGCATTAACAAAACAAGTTAATGAACTAACAAGCGGTGTGTTGTCAAGAAATCTTATGCTAGCTTTGTTGTGCATAGGCGTATCTTTTGCTGTTGGAATATCACTTTTACGGGTCTTAACGGGTATTAGTATTTGGTGGTTTATCCTTCCTATTTATGGACTTTGCCTAATTCTCACTTTCTTTGCACCAAAGCTATTTACTGCCATTGCTTTTGACAGTGGTGGTGTTGCAAGCGGACCAATGACAGTCACTTTTGCACTTCCTTTTGTAATTGGTGCTTGCACTGCATATGGTGGAAATGTTTTTACAAATGCTTTTGGAGTTGTCGCTATGGTAGCTCTTGCGCCTATTCTAGTTATTATGCTAGCCGGTATGGCATATAAGTACAAAGTTAGAAAAGCCGAACTTTCATCTGAACTTGAAAGCTTACCTGAGATTAGTATTGCAGCTGTTAATACCGACTTAGAAAAAGAATTAATAATCGATTTTGACACTTCAAAATCCACAGACATTAAATCTACAAATATAGCAGAAAATATTTCTCAACCTAACGATTATTCAGCTCAAGATTTAATCGTAGAATTTGATATAGAGCCCCATAATAGTATTAGTTCTAGTAACAATATTGACGTAAATGAGAAAGAGATTATTCCAAATCTAACATTAATCAAGGATGACTCTTCTTTTGAAACTAAATCAATTAGCCAAATTGATCTAGAGTTACCAAAGCCCCAAGATTCAAACACCCCTAAAACGGAGGAATAGAAATGGATGAAATTATGACAAAAATTAAACCATTAAGCTTACTTGTGGCCATAGTAGATATGAACCAAGGCGAGAAAGTATCTATGTTTTTAAATGAACATGGATATAGATTTCACTTTGTTTCTATAGCTGAAGGTACAGCCCCTACTGAAATACGCTCATATTGGGGTTTTGGCGAAACTGAAAAAAGTATTGTATGGGGATTAATTCCTAAAGATAATTCAAAATATATATTTTCTATACTAAATGAAGAATTTCATTTAACAAAACCAAATACTGGCATCGCTTTTATTGTCCCAATTAAAAGTTTTGCCGACCCAATTATTGCATCACACATTGCATCATGTGGAGATAAACCAAATGATAATAACACCGAAGATGGAGGTAAAAAAATGGAAGATAGAGTGTACTCGTTACTAATGGCTATTGTGAAAAAAGGTTTTTCTGATGAAGTCATGGAGGCTGCACGAGCAGTTGGAGCTAGGGGCGGAACAATTATGAAAGCAAGGGGAACCGGTGAGCATGAAATAGTCAAGTTTTTGGGAATCACCATTGAACCAGAAAAAGACATAATTCTAATTTTAACAAAACAAGAGAATAGGTCTGCAATTATGAAAACAATTTATGAAAAAGCTGGCCTTCACACTGAGGGTAATGGCCTAATTATTGCTCTCCCCGTGGATGAAGTCCTTGGTTCTTTTAACCTTAACAACGATATTGCTTCCGAAGCCCAGAAAAATAGTAAATAGCTGTTTTAGTTTAATTTTAACACTATTGTTTTTAACCATTAATTTTTAATTTGTTAATGTACAAAAAAGAGGTTGCCTGAAAAACAGACAACCTCTTTGATTTAAACGATAGATTTATTTAAAGCTTTTTGCAAACTTAGCTAAATCAGAAAATATTACACCTACTCCAAATGCTCCAGCATCAGGGAAACCAATACTTCTTTCGCCTACGGTCCCTGCTCTACCTAGATTTGCTGCAAATGTCTTGGTATTCTCCGCACCTTGAACGGCAGCTTTTGCGGCCTTTTCTATAGCGACAATGAGTTTATCCCCTGATTTTGCAGAGGCAGTTAAACTATCTGCGGCAGGTGCTAATGCATCTATAAGAGTTTTATCTCCAACAACTGCTCCCCTACCAAAAGACCTTTTCCCTGTCTCTTGAATTCCTACAACTGCTGCTTGTAAAATATCGGCAAGCTCCTTAACGCCTATTTCTTTTACGTTTCCTACTGCTTTACCAGCATATCTAAAAGCACTTCCCCATAGTGGCCCAGAAGCACCTCCACAATACTCCATGATTATTTCAGAAGCACTGATTAAAAACTCTCCAATATTCCCCTTTTTCCTTGTTGCCCAATCTTTCTTTAGTTGTTTAAAACCTTTAGCTACACTCATTCCAAAATCGCCGTCGCCATTTCTGTCAGCTTCGCAAAAGGCAACTTCGTTTGCAATTATAATGTCAGCCATTTTATCAACAAGGACAGTCATCCCAGCAGTATTAATAACGTCTTTTATTACTGGCTTACCTTCTACTTGGTATGTTTTTTCTTTCTTTTCGGCTTCCTCTTTAATAACTACTTTAGCTTTATTTTCTACTATAGGAACAGTTCCTAAAACTTTAGAAAGAGCATCTATTGCTTCCTCGCAAGCCTTGGCTCTTGAAGATACGCTAGCTCCCCAAGTTAAAGCTGGAGTTGCAACAGGATAATCAAGAAGTGATTTTAGCTCTGCATCAAGTCTCAGTAGAGTAATTGATGCACCCGCCATATCAATTGAGGTCATATAATTACCAACCATGGTTTTATGAATTATTATCCCTTGAGCATCTAACTCGTTTGTTACAAAATTATTTAGTAGATATAATTCTTGTAGCGGGGTTGCGCCAAATCCATTAATTAGAAGTGCGATTACTTCTCCCTTTTTCAATTTAAGGTCTTCTATTAGATCTGGAACAATTCTTTTTGCAAGTTCTGGTGCAGTTTGAATCTTTTCTCTTTTTCTACCAGGTTCCCCGTGTATCCCTACTCCAAATTCCATTTCATCAGGGCCAATTTGGAAAGTTGGGCTTCCTGCTGCTGGAACTGTACAAGAAGTAAAAGCAAAGCCAAAACTTCTTACATTATCAATGACTTTTTGGGCTACTTTTTTAACTTCTATTAGTGATGCTCCTTGCTCTGCTTTTGCGCCTGCAATCTTGTGTACCAAAACTGTACCAGCAACTCCTCTTCTTCCAACGGTATAGAGGCTATCTTTAACTGCTATATCATCATTTACATAAACTGCCTCTACTTCAATACCCTCATCTTTTGCAAGAGCTGCTCCATTATTAAAATTCATACAATCTCCTGAGTAGTTTTTAACTATCATGAGAGTACCTTTTTCAGAGCGAGTAAGTTTAAGTGCATTAAAAACCT
This sequence comes from uncultured Christensenellaceae bacterium, assembly GCA_964392385.1. Classification (GTDB taxonomy): domain Bacteria; phylum Bacillota; class Clostridia; order Christensenellales; family DTU072; genus MWEH01. The sequence continues at coordinate 9,767 of CAYMPR010000020.1, forward strand.
GAATTTGGGAAGGAGAGGCAAAAACATCTCCACATACTGCTGCGTCAAGCATGCCAACGCCTACAAAACCAGCGTGGGCAGGTTCGTGTCCAGAGCCGCCCCCAGAAATCAAGCTTACTTTTGATTGATTAACTTCTTTTTTCTTTACAATTTTATATTTCTCCACAAATTCAAGTTCTGGGTGGGCTTTTGCTATCCCATGGCACATATCATATACAAATGAATCTGTTGTATTAATTATCTTTTTCATTTTTCTCCTCCAAAAACAATTTTATTAAAATTATGTGCCGTTAAGAACACCCTAACGGCACACATTAATAGCTTCTAGTTACCGATAAGTAATAATATTAGCATCCACATCCACAAGAACATTTAGCTGCTGCACCAAGTTTATCTGCTGCAAGTATTGCGGCCTCAACATCCTTTTGTTTTACTGGGAACGGCATAAAGTGAATACTTTCTTCCTTAATGCATGCTTTTGCAGCGACTTCAGAAATTCTACTTCCGATATCTTGAACTCCTAGATCTGCTAAACAAACTGGAAGACCAACTGTTAAACAAAAATTAATTACTTCATCTATTTCTTCTTGAGGGGCATTTTCAAGGACTAATTGGCAAAGTGTTCCAAAAGCAACTTTTTCGCCATGGAAGAATTTATGTGTCTCTTCGAGTACAGTTAATCCATCGTGAATAGCGTGAGCTGCTGCAAGTCCACCACTCTCAAAGCCAAGTCCTGATAACAAAATATTTGCTTCAATAATGTTCTCCAGTGCTGGAGTAACAAGTTTTGTGTCGCAAGCAAGTTTGGCTTTATACCCGTCAGCAAGTAAAGTCTCGTAGCATAGTGTAGCAAGTGCAAATGCTGTCTTTGTTCCTCTTGCAATAAGCTCTCCTGTTGCTCTGTTCGCGCCACATGGAAGTCCTGCATTAACATTGCCGAAGGATTGAACGTTTGCTCTTGCCTCAAAATATGTTGAAAGCGCATCGCCCATTCCAGAAACTAAAAATCTTGTTGGAGCTTTTGCTATTACTGTAGTGTCGATTAATACTACGCTTGGATTCTGTTTAAAATATGCATAGTCATCAAAGGCACCTTCAGGAGTATATAGTACTGCCGAATGTGATGTAGGAGCATCTGTTGCTGCAATAGTAGGAACAATGATTAGGGCTTCGCCTTCAGCGACACACTTTGCTGTATCAATAGCTTTTCCACCACCAAGTCCAATTGTGCAATTGCATGAATTATCTTTTGCAATCTTTTTTAGCTTTGCTACTTCTTGTCTTGAGGCTTCGCCAGCAAAATCAACCTTAACAAATTCGATGCCATATTTTTTTGCTGTAGCATCAAGTTTATCTTTGACTCTAGCTGAGTCATCCTTATGGGCAATAAGTAACGCTTTAGTTCCAAATGTCTTGACGAAATAACCAAGATTAAGTATTTCATCTTCGCCTTGTACATACTTTGTAGGACAAATAAATGCTTTTCTCATAATAAAAATGTCTCCTTTATATAATATTCATGATAAGTATAATTATAATCTCGGGTGAACTTTAAGTCAATACCGAACTGATATTACGCGCGCGCACAAATCCTAAAGCGATGATTCATTCTTACTTAAACTACTTGTTGACTCATATCTCTAGTGCGATGATTCACTCTTGAATATATTATTTTTTGACTAATATATCTTTTTTAGATATCTTTTCTAATTAGATTGATTTCTTTTTTTACTTCAAGAAAAAGGGCGCTTTCGGCGCCCTTTAAGACTTATTATTCTGTTTTTCCCTTTTCAGCTAAATTCTTATAATTTTGGTATCTAGCTTTAGCTTGTTGTTCGTTATGAATAAACATAGTATCTGCTTTTTCTGGGAACATCTGTCTTAGTGATGTATAGCGCCCTTCGGAACTTAAATACTCTTGGTAATCACCTTTGGGTTCTTTACTATCTAAGATAAATGGGTTCTTTCCTTGCTCTAAAAGTTCTGGATTATATCTATATAGTTGCCAATAGCCACATTCCACGGCTTTAGCCATCTGAGCCATAGGAGCACCCATGTTTACGCCATGATTAATACAAGTTGAGTAAGCAATGACTAAAGAAGGTCCTTTATATGCTTCAGCTTCGCGAAGTGCTTTTAATAGTTGATTCATATTTGCACCCATTGCGACTTGTGCAACATATACATAGCCATAGCTCATTGCCATCATGCCTAAATCTTTCTTTTTAACTTTCTTTCCATCAGCAGCAAACTTAGCAACTGCACCAGTAGGAGTAGACTTACTAGCTTGGCCACCGGTATTGGAATAAACTTCGGTGTCTAGAACTAATACGTTTACATCAGCGCCACTTGCTAGAACGTGGTCAAGTCCACCAAAACCAATATCATATGCCCAGCCATCTCCACCAATAATCCAAATAGATTTCTTGACTAAACAATCTTTTTGAGCAAGAACCTTTTCCGCTAATTGTTTAATTTCTCCACCCTGCTTTTTAAGCTCACCAAGGACTGAAATTAATTCTGCGGATGCAACTTTGCTTGCTTCTGCATCATTCATATTAGAAACCCAAGCATCTATAGCTGTTTTTGCTAACTCATCGCTAACTAAAGATTTAAGTGATGTAACTTGCTCTAGAATTGTCTCTCTTCTCTTTTCCATTGCAAGATTCATTCCATATCCAAATTCAGCATTATCCTCAAATAGGGAGTTTGCCCATGCAGGCCCATGGCCTAAATCATTCTTTGCGTATGGACAAGTTGGAGCAGAGCCACCATATATAGAGGAGCATCCTGTGGCGTTTGCAACTATCATTCTATCTCCAAATAATTGGGTAACTAATTTTACATACGGAGTTTCTCCACAGCCAGCACATGCACCAGAAAACTCGAATAATGGCTTGGAGAACTGTGATCCCTTAACAGAATTAGTATTATATACCTTATCGTTTTCTTTTAGCTTTTCTGCGAATTCCCAGTTGTCTTTATCGTTAATAATCGCATCCGAGATAGGTTGCATAACGATTGCCTTTTCCTTTGCAGGGCAGACATTTACACAACTTCCACAACCCATACAATCAAGTGGGCTTACTTGTTGCCTAAATTTATATCCCTTGAATCCATTTGCATCTTTAGTAACAAAAGTCTTCGGAGCGCCTTTTAATTGCTCTTCTGTTGCAAGCACAGGCCTAATAGCAGCGTGAGGACAAACGTAGGAGCATTGATTGCATTGAATACAATTATTGGGATTCCAAATTGGAACAGTAATAGCAACTCCACGTTTTTCATATTTTGTTGTTCCTGTTGGAACCATCCCATCTGCGTTGAAAGCAGATACGGGTAATTTATCGCCTTCTTGCTTTAATATTGGATTAATAACACTGCAGAAATACTTTTCTGGAGCTACTGCAACTAAATCAGCGCCCTCTTTTGTGGTTTTCCAACTCTCAGGATAATTAACTTCCCTAAGTTCAGAAATTGCGCCATCTATACATGCCATATTCATTGCAACTACTGCATCACCCTTTTTACCATAAGTCTTAATTATGGCTTGCTTCATATGTTTTTCCGCTTCTTCATATGGAATAACATTAGCTAACTTGAAGAAAGCTGCTTGCATTACAGTATTTAATCCTTTCTTTGCGCCTGCTTTTTCGAGTACCTTGTTTCCATCAAGAACATAGAATTTAGCCTTTTTATCGGCAATAGCATTTTTTACTTCTGCTGGCAGTTCTTTATCAAGTTCTTGTGTATCCCATAGGCAATTTAGCAAGAAAGTTCCACCTTCTTTAAGGTCAGAAATCATATCATAACGATATATATAGCTAGTGTTATGACAGGCTATAAAATCAGCTTGGTCGATTAAGTATGAACTTTGAATTTTAGTATCTCCAAATCTTAAGTGAGAAATCGTAATTCCTCCGGATTTCTTACTATCGTACACAAAATATCCCTGGACGTATTTTTCAGTGTGATCGCCGATAATCTTGATACTATTCTTGTTTGCGCCTACTGTTCCATCAGACCCAAGTCCATAGAATTTGCAGCATATAGATCCCTTTGGTGCTGCATTTATCTTTTTTGTTAAAGGGAGAGATTTGCATGTTACATCATCCTTAATTCCAACCGCAAAACCATTAATATTATCAGACCCCATATTTGCATAAACTGCATTTACCATTGTAGGGTTGAATTCCTTGGAGCCTAATCCATATCTCCCACCAAGTATCTTTACGTTTTTGCCAAATAACGAGGTTACTACATCGAGATACAAAGGTTCACCAAGGGCTCCTGGCTCTTTGGTCCTATCCAAAACAGTAATGTATTTTGCAGATGTAGGTATAGCTTCTACTAATTTTTCACCAACAAAAGGTCTATATAAACGAACCTTGACAAGTCCTACTTTTTGACCTTTTGAAACTAAATAATTAACGGTTTCCTCAGCGACATCAGCGCCTGAACCCATCATCACTATTACCTTTTCCGCATCTTTTGCTCCTACATAATCGAACAATTTATATTGCCTACCAGTAAGGACGCCTACTTTTTGCATGTATTTTTCAACAATGCCTGGGACTGCATCATAAAACTTATTGCAAGCTTCACGATTTTGGAAGAAAATGTCTCCGTTTTGAGCAGTACCTTTTTGAACTGGATGCTCTGGGTTTAAGGATCTAGCACGAAAATCATTAATGTATTTTTCATCAACTAATGTTTTCATTTCTTCATATGTTGGTGCTTCTACCTTGCTTATCTCGTGGCTTGTGCGGAATCCATCAAAGAAATGGACAAAAGGTACTTTTGCTTCGAGTGTTGACAAATGAGCAACTAGTGCCATATCAATTGCTTCTTGGACTGAGTTAGATGATAAAAATGCAAAACCGGTTTGGCGACATGCCATAACGTCTGAATGGTCTCCGAAAATGTTAAGCGCATGAGAGGCAAGTGCTCTTGCTGAAACATGAAATACTGTTGGGAGTAACTCTCCAGCTATTTTATACATGTTGGGAATCATTAACAAAAGTCCTTGGCTAGCAGTATATGTCGTTGTTAAGGCCCCCGCATTTAGCGAACCATGAACTGCACCTGCAGCTCCACCTTCTGATTGAAGTTCGGCTATCTTTAAAACTTGCCCAAACATATTCTTTTTACCATGGGCAGCCCATTCATCTGCGTATTCACCCATTGGTGTGCTAGGGGTTATGGGATAGATGGCTGCAACTTCACTAAACGCATATGCTACATATGATGCTGCATTATTGCCATCGATGGTCATTTTTATACTCATTTTTTCCTCCGTAAGTTAATATTTACGACAATAATATATTGAAAGGTGTTAGTCGTTTAATTACACCTATACTATTATATTCACGCATTCAGTTTTAGTCAATACTAAACCGACCGAATTGACAACAACACTTTTAAATTACATTTAACTTTTCTCCACGAAGAAATATCTTTTTACAACAACCAGTATTTGGGGGAAACAATTGTGTCAAGCAATGCTGGAAATTATTTGATCATTGATAAAGGGCTTGAGTAATAGTTGCATATTATCGTAGTTTTTGATTTGTTTATAAAATTGAGGTATAATAATTCCTACGATATTCTATGGAGGAAAAAATGATTTTAGCACTTGATATACGATACATATTGTTTGTCGTACTTGGCTCTTTGGCCTGCGCAACTTTTATTATTTTTTTCCTTTATCTTCTTGTTTCTTTTATTTCTTTTAAAAAGCTTGTACAAAGGCCCAAAAAACCTATTGAAATGAACTCAAAAAATCCCTTTATTTCTTTAATGGGTGAAGATGCTGGTGATTTCATTGAATTTGTAAACTCAAAAATTCCATCCTTTCTTGCTCTCCCTCTTGAAAATGTTGAGGTAGTAACTGAGGACGGACTTACCTTAAGAGGATCTTTTCTAAGAGCTAGTACAGATAGTAAAAGAACTATAATTTGTATCCATAGCTACCGTACTACACCTGAATTTGATTTCTCCCCAATTGTCCCATTTTTGCGCAATAATAATTTTAACATTCTTTTTGCCTCCAATAGAGCCCATGGGGGAAGCGATGGAAAGTATATTAGTTTTGGAGTAAAAGATCATTTAGATGTGCTTAATTGGGTTGAAAAAGCAAATTCGCTAGTAACTGATAGCGAAATATATTTATATGGAATCGGTATGGGGGCAGCGACAGTCATGATGTCCTCTGCTCTTGATTTGCCATCAAGTGTAAAGTGTGCCATAGAGGATTCCGGTTACACCAGCGCATTTGAGATTTTTTCTTACCAAATAAGGCAATTATTTAATCTTCGAACTTTCCCTATTGTTAGTCTAATTGATTCTTTCTGCAAAATTGCGGATAAGTTTGATTTAAGGAAAACTACTGCATTAGGCTACGTTGCGAAATCGACTATTCCCATTCTATTTATTCATGGTGAAAACGACCTATTTGTTCCTACTTTTATGGGTGAAGCATGCTTTGAGGCATGTACTGCTGCAAAGGATAAGCTATTTGTAGAAGGCGCTGGCCACACTCAATCATATTTTAAGTGTCCAGAACTCTACGAGGAAACATTATTGTCATTTATTAATTCTCATTCAAAGCTTGCCCCCACCAATGATCAAGAAAGCCAAAGCTAATCATTTCTCAAATATTTCCATTTGACATTAAATCAATGCTAAGTCAATTCTGTTATATTTATTAAATAGCATTGTGACATAATTACTGAATAGATCTATACCTAGGAATATAATAAGACTATAAAATTTAATATCGGAGGACAATATAAATGTCAGTACAAAAATTAACGCTCGATCAATTCGAAGCAGAAGTAGTAAAAAGTGAAAAACCAGTTTTGGTTGATTTTTTCGCAACTTGGTGTGGACCATGCAAAATGTTATCGCCAGTAATCGAAGAAATAGCTAAAGAAAGAACAGATATAAAAGTTTTCAAAGTAGACGTTGATGAGCAAGGCGAACTCGCATCAAAGTTTGGAGTATATTCAATTCCTACAATAATCTCTTTCTCTGGCGGAAAACAAAACAAAAAAGCGGTAGGATACCTTCCAAAGGCCTCCTTACTTAAATTAGTAGAATAATCCCCTCCTTATCCCCTTTATACAAGAAACGCTGCATAAAAGTGCAGCGTTTCTTTGTTTAACTATTATTATAGTTATATTAATTTCTTAAGTGCTTTTACGTCAGTTATTGTGATTTTACCCCTACCAAGCTCAACAATCCCATCTTCTTCATAGTCCTTAATCTTTCTAGAGATTACCTCCCTTGCGGATCCTAAGGCTTTAGCTATTTCTTCGTGGGTAAGTGTTAATACATTACTTTTAGTTCTATTCATCTCATCATATAAAAACATAGCTATTCTTTTTGGAATACTAAAGGAGTGGAATTGCTCAAGAGACCATATAACATCTGAAAATCTTTCGGCAATAATTTTTAAGGCAAAGTTTTCAACTATTAAGTTGTGACTCTGTACTTTACCAAAGGAAGTTGGAGCAACTTGTAATAGAATCGTATCTTCCACAGCCTCAATTTGAATCTCGAATGAAATAGGTGGTATAACGCAATTAGCTGTCAAAACACAAACATCACCATCGCTAACATAATAAAGGGTTACTTCTTTTCCTTCCTCAGAGGTAATATATCCACGAATACGGCCTGAAATTACATACATTGCACCAAGACAAGCAGAGTTTTGACTTTTTATCGATTCACCCTTACAAAACTTTTTCTCGAAAGTACCTTGTAATAATTCAGTTCTATCCTCTTCGGAAATCGATCCCCAAAAAGGAAATGCTTTTTCTAGTAACGCTCTTTTATCCACCATTTTGTCTCCTTTATTAAACAAACCCCATCTTTTTTATTTTTCTATAGTCCCAACATTTCCAATGCTGAGTCTAGCCATGATGCTGATATATCTTCGATTTTTCCCTGGTCGGCTGCTTTTGAAAATTCTGGGTCAAACGGCATTTTGCCAAGGATAGGAATCTCAAAAATTCTTGAAATATTTCTTGTTGAGTTTCCTTCAAATAGCGGGATAATCTCGCCACATTTAGGACATTTAATATAACTCATATTCTCAACAATACCAAGTAAAGGTATACCTAATGTTTGTGCCATTTTAATAGCTTTTTTCACTATCATTGATACTAATTCTTGTGGGGACGTAACAATAATTATTCCATCGAGATTAACATTTTGGAAAACAGTTAAAGGTACATCTCCAGTACCAGGCGGGAAATCAATAAACATAACATCTACATCGCCCCAAATAACATCTCTCCAGAATTGTTTAATTATGTCTGATAGTATCGGGCCTCTCCACATTATAGGATCAGTCTCTTCCTTAATCAAAAAATTAGCAGACATAATCTTGATGCCAGTTTTAGAAATTCTAGGACTCATTCCTTCTTTGTTTTTATCTAATTTTCCTTTTAGTCCGAACATTTGGGGAATGGAAGGCCCAGTAATATCAGCATCTAAAATAGCCGTTTGATAATTTTTT